>NZ_JALBGB010000002.1:0-259181 GCF_022631395.1 Calidifontimicrobium sp. SYSU G02091 | reverse complement strand
AGTCGGCTCGGCAGTCGGCTCGGCAGTCGGCTCGGCAGTCGGCTCGGCAGTCGGCTCGGCAGTCGGCTCGGCAGTCGGCTCGGCAGTCGGCGCCGCGGTGCCCTTCGGCATCGGGCCGAACAGCGCGGCGTGCAATTCGTCGACGGACAGCCGCGGCGTCGGCAGCGGTTCGTTCCACGCGCTGTCGTGGTCGAGGGCGACGCTCTCTTCGGGCGCCGTCGCCGCGGCCGCCAGGCCGCCGGATGCGGTGATCGGCGTGCCGGGCACGACGGCGACGGCTGGCGTCGGCGGTGCTGCTGGCGGCGCGGGCGGTGGGAACGGCGCGGCGGCCGGCGCACGCGCTTCGAGCTCGAACAGCGTCTCGTTGGCGTTGAAGACGGCCGCGCAGCGTCCGCAGCGCACCCAGCCGTTGGACACCTTGAGCTGGTCCTGCACGACGCGAAACGCCGTGCGGCACGACGGGCAGCGGGCGGCGAGCGTCATGGCCGCGTGCGGCAGCGCGGCATCATCGCGCGGCGCACGGGCGCGAGGCAACCGACGGGCAGCAGGGGCATGCGCTGCATGATGCCATGCGCCTCGTCGACGGCCGCGCCGAATCAGCCGGCAAAAGCGGCGTGCATCAACACCCAGCCCTCGTCGCGATCGACGACGTCGAGGGCGCACCAAGGGGCATAGGCGGCGCGCAGCTCGTCGGCTTGGCGCTCGAGGATGCCGGCGAGCACGAGGTTGCCGCCGGCGTCGACGTGGCCGGCCAGCAGCGGCGCGAGCAGCTTGAGCGGCTGCGCGAGGATGTTGGCGAGCACCAGCGCGTAGCGGCCCTGCGCGAGCTCGGGCGGCCCGGCGCGCACGGTGACGCCGTTGGCCGCGGCGTTGGCGCGCGTGGCCTCGATCGCCGCCGCATCGATGTCGACGGCATCAACCTCGCGGGCGCCGTGCAGCGCCGCTGCGATGGCGAGGATGCCCGAGCCGCAGCCGTAGTCGAGTACGCGCTGCCAGCGCGCGCGGCGCGCTGGCGGCTGCGTCGCGATCCAGCGCAGGCACATGCGCGTCGTCGCGTGCGTGCCGGTGCCGAACGCCTGGCCGGGGTCGAGGCGGATCACGCGCTCGGCCTGCGGTGGCGGCGCGTGCCAGCTCGGCACGATCCAGAACGCCGGCGTGATCTCGACCGGCGCGAACTGCGCCTGCGTCTGGCGCACCCAGTCGGCCTCGGGGACCGGCGCGATCGCGAGCACCCGCACCTCGCGCGTGTCCTCGTGCGCGGCCAGCAGCGTCGCCGCGTCGGTGGCCTGCGCTTCGCTCGCGAACAGCGCGCGCAGCGTCGAGTGCGGCCAGGCCGCCGGTGGCGGCGGCAGGCCGGGCTCGCCGAACAGCGGCCGCTCGTGCTCGCTGCCGGCGTCGGCGTCCTCGACCGACACCGACAGCGCGTCGAGTTCGCCGAGTAGCGCGTCGGCCAGCGCCTCGACGAGCGGCTGCGGCGCCTGCAGCACGAGTTCGTGCACGGTGCGCTCCGGCTAGCGCGTGCCGGCCGCGCGACGCTCGGGCCGGCTCACCGCTTGTGCTGGCCGAGCCAGCCCTCGAGGTAGTGGATGCTGGTGCCGCCCTCGACGAACTTGGCGTCGACCATCAGCTCGCGGTGCAGCGCGATGTTGGTCTGGATGCCCTCGACGAGCGTCTCGAGCAGCGCGCTGCGCATGCGTGCGAGCGCCTGCTCGCGCGTGTCGCCGTGGACGATGATCTTGCCGACCATCGAGTCGTAGTGCGGCGGCACGAAGTAGTTGGTGTAGATGTGCGAGTCGACGCGCACGCCGGGGCCACCGGGCGCGTGCCACATCGTGATGCGCCCGGGCGACGGCACGAAGGTGTACGGGTCCTCGGCGTTGATGCGGCACTCGATCGCGTGGCCGCGCATCTGGATCTGGCGCTGCGTGAACGGCAGCTTCTCGCCCGCGGCGATGCGGATCTGCTGCTGCACGATGTCGATGCCGGTCACCATCTCGGTCACCGGGTGCTCGACCTGCACGCGCGTGTTCATCTCGATGAAGTAAAACTCGCCATTCTCGTACAGGAATTCGAAGGTGCCGGCACCGCGGTAGCCGATTTTCTTGCACGCCGCGGCG
This sequence comes from Calidifontimicrobium sp. SYSU G02091, assembly GCF_022631395.1. Lineage (NCBI taxonomy): Bacteria > Pseudomonadati > Pseudomonadota > Betaproteobacteria > Burkholderiales > Sphaerotilaceae > Azohydromonas > Calidifontimicrobium sp. SYSU G02091. The sequence continues at coordinate 257,064 of NZ_JALBGB010000002.1, read as the reverse complement.
CAGCGGTCGCCGATGCGCTCGATGATGCGCCGCGGGATGCCGGGCGCCGGCGCCTCCTCGATGATCTTCTGGTGCCGGCGCTGCATCGAGCAGTCGCGCTCGCCGAGCCACACAGCGTTGCGGTGCGCGTCGGCGAGCACCTGGATCTCGATGTGCCGCGGGTTCTGCAGGAACTTCTCCATGTAGACCTGCGGGTTGCCGAACGCCGCGCCGGCCTCGCTGCGCGTCATCTGCACCGCGTTGAGCAGTGCCGCCTCGGTGTGCACGACGCGCATGCCGCGCCCGCCGCCGCCGCCGGCGGCCTTGATGATCACCGGGTAGCCGATCGAGCGCGCGATGCGCACGATCTCCTTCGGGTCCTCGGGCAGCGCGCCTTCGGAGCCCGGCACGCAAGGCACACCAGCGCGGATCATCGCCTGCTTGGCCGAGACCTTGTCGCCCATCGTGCGGATCGCCGCCGGCGGCGGGCCGATGAACGTGAAGCCGCTTTGCTCGACGCGCTCGGCGAAGTCGGCGTTCTCGCTCAGGAAGCCGTAGCCCGGGTGGATCGCCTCGGCGTCGGTGACCTCGGCCGTCGAGATGATCGCCGGCATGTTGAGGTAGCTCTGCGCCGACGGCGCCGGGCCGATGCACACCGCCTCGTCGGCGAGCTTGACGTACTTGGCCTCGCGGTCGGCCTCGGAGTAGACGACGACCGACTTGATGCCCATCTCGCGGCAGGCGCGCTGAATCCGCAGCGCGATCTCGCCACGGTTGGCGATCAGGATCTTCTTGAACATGGTGCCTCGGTTCGATGGCCCTCAGCGGGCGGCGCGCTGGGGCGGCGCCGGCCGCGCCGCCGCGCCGGCCCGCGTTGCGCGTTCGACGTTCGTCGCCGCGTTCACTCGATGACGAACAGCGGCTGGCCGAACTCGACCGCCTGGCCGTTCTCGACCAGGATGCGCGTGACCGTGCCGGCCTTGTCGGCCTCGATCTCGTTCATGATCTTCATCGCCTCGATGATGCACAGCGGCTGGCCTTCGGTGACTTCCTGGCCGACCTCGACCATCGGCTTGGCGCCCGGGCTCGACGCACGGTAGAAGGTGCCGACCATCGGCGACTTGACGACGTGGCCGGGAGGCGCTGCCGGCTCGGGCGCTGCTGGCGTCGCGGCGGGTGCGGCGGCCACGGGCGCGGGCACCACGGCCGGCATCGCCGGCACGGCCGCCGCCACCGGCACCACTGCCGCGGCGCGCGCGTCGGCCTTGACGATGCGCACCTTGCCGTCGGCCTCGGTGATCTCGAGTTCGGAAATGTTCGACTCCGAGACGAGGTCGATCAGCGTTTTGAGCTTGCGCAAATCCATCGTGGCATCCCTCATGACCACCGGACCCCGTGCCGCAGTCGACGGGCCGGCTTCTTGCATTTTCTGCCGCCTACTGCGGCCAAACGGGCGGCTGCCGAAGCGCAACGGCGCGAAGCTGGCATCCTGTCCCGTGGGGATGGTTGCTGCCTGCAAATCTGCCAGGCAGCAACCGCGAGGGGCGCAATGTACGCTTTTTCGGTGCTGTTGGCGAGCAGATGAAAGAAATTAGTCGCTGACGCGCGATCAGCGCAGCGCGCGGGCCCAGCCGGTCAGCTCGGCGTAGTTCGTCTCGCCGAGCTTGCGGTGCGCGACGCGCCCCTCGCTGCCGATCAGCACCGTGAACGGCAGCGCACCGGTCACGTTGCCCAATTCGCGGCCGAGCTCGGTGCCGCCGAAGCCGGCCAGCCCGATCGGGAAGCTCACCGGAACGCGCTGCAGGAACTCGCGCACCGGCGTCGGCCCGTCGATCGCCAGCCCGACGACCTGCCAGCCGCGCGCGGCGAAGTCACGGTGGAAGCGGTCCAGCTCGGGCATCTCCTTGACGCACGGCGGGCACCAGGTGGCCCAGAAGTTCAGCACCAGCGGCTGGCCGCGGAACTCGGCCATCACGAGCCGGCCGCCGTCGGGACGGTCGAACTGCAGCGGCCACAGCGCCGCGGCCGGCGCCCCGGACGTGCGCGACTGCCGCCACAGCGCGCCACCGAGGCCGGCGGCGGCGGCCACGGCGCCGACGCCCACCGCGAGGGTGGTGCGCCGCTTCACGCCGGTGGCGGCGCGTCGGCGCCGCCGTCGAGCAGGCGCCGCAGCGCCGTGAGGTCGCCGCGCAGCGTGCGTCCGCGCGCGTCGGGCTTGAGCGCACCGCGCAAGTCGTCGAGGTCGCGCACGTGCAGGTGCAGCGTCACCGTCTCGCCGAGCTCGGCGCAGCGGCTGGCCACGCTGAGCACCGGCACCGGCTCGCCGCGTGCGCCACCGGGTGCGCTGGCCACGTCGTAGTCGATGCCGAGGTTGATCAGCGCGATCTCGGCGGCCTTCGGGTCGTCGCAGAACAGGTCCAGGTGCAGGCTCGACAGCCGCGTCGCGGTGCCGCGCCAGGCCGCACCGGCCAGGTGCGGGCGGAACTCGGCCAGGCGCTGCATCCACGGCAGCGCGTGCCGGCGCAGCGCCGCGAGCTCGGCGGGTTGCGTGTCGGCATGGAACAGCGCGAGGTACTCGCGCACCTGGTCCTCGACCTCGTCGTTGCTCGGCAGCTCGGCGCTGCGCACCGCGCGCGCAGCCAGCGCGCGCGCGGCCTTGCGCTTGGCCGCGCCGTACTCCATGCCCTCGTCGACCACCAGCCTCGCGGCGGCGGCGGCGATTTCGCTCGTCAGGTTGCGCTCCACGCGCGGCATTGTGCCGGTCGCGCGCGTCCGCGCCCGGCTCAGGGCAGTTCGACGGCGCCCATGCGTGCCGCGATCGTCGCCGCACGGCCGCGCACGTAGGCCGAGTCGGGCCGCTTCTCGAAGCGCTTGGGCGCCGGCAGCATCACGGCCAGCTGCGCGGCGGGCATCACGCCGAGCTGCGCCGCGTCGACGCGAAAGTAGTGCCGCGCGGCGGCCTGCGCGCCGAACACGCCCTCGCCCCACTCGACGTGGTTCAAATAGATCTCGAGGATGCGCCGCTTGGACAGCAGCAGCTCGAGCCACTGCGTGACGACGAACTCCTGCGCCTTGCGCGCGAGCGTGCGCTCACTGTCCAGGAACAGGTTCTTGGCCAGTTGCTGCGTGATCGTCGAGCCGCCGACGACGCGCGGCGGGCGCGCACCGGGGCGCTGCTGGCGGCGCGCCAGCTCGCGCAGGTTGCGCTCCCAGGCCTTTTCGATCGCGTCCCACTCGACGCCGCTGTGTTCGACGAAGCCGGCGTCCTCGCTGGCGATCACGGCGCGCTTGAGGTGCGGCGAGATGCGCGTGTCGTCGACCCAGGTCTGGCTCCAGACGATGCGCCCGCGCGTCGTCAGCAGCCGCCACGCCTCGCTGCGCTGGAAGCTCGTCGATGCCGGGTCGACGACCGTCATCAGCGCGACGCGTGCGGCGAAGTACAGCTGCAGCGCGACGAAGGCCAGCAGCGCCAGCACCAGCAGCCGCAAGGCCTCGGTGCGCGCGCGGCGCCACGCGCCGCCCACCGCGCTCAGCCCTCCTGCGCCGCGAGCCGTGCGCGCAGCGCGGCCAGCACCGGCGCCGTGTCGGGGCGCACACCGCGCCAGACGAAGAACGCCTCGGCGGCCTGCTCGACGAGCATGCCCAGCCCGTCGCGCCCGTGCGCGCCGTGCGCCTGCGCCCACGCGACGAAGCCGTCGACGGCCGCACCGTACATCAGGTCGACGGCCAGCGCCCCCTCGCGCAGCGCGGTGGCCGGCACCGGCACCGGCGCGCCGGCGAGGCTGCTCGCGCTGCTGTTGATGACGACGTCGAAGCGCTCGCCCGGCGCGTCGAGCGCGGCCTCGGCCAGCCGCACGCCGTGGCGAGCCGCCCAGGCCCGGTGGCGCTCGACGAGGACGTGGGCCTTGTCCGGCGTGCGGTTGACCACCGTCACCGCCGCCGGGCCGGCCTCGATCAGCGGCCCGAGCACGCCCGCCGCGGCGCCGCCGGCGCCGATCAGCAGCACGCGCTTGCCGCGCAGCGGCACACCGGCATTGACCTCGATGTCGCGGCGCAGGCCGATGCCGTCGGTGTTGTCGGCGCTCCACCCGTCGGGGTCGAAGCGCAGCACGTTGGCCGCGCGCGCCAGCGCGGCGCGCTCGCTCAGCCGCGTCGCCAGGTGCGGCACCTCGAACTTGAACGGCACCGTCACGTTGCAGCCGCGCGCGCGCCGGTAGCGCCCGTCGCCGCCGCGCGCGAAGTCGCGCACCGTCTCGGCGAAGCCGTCGAGCGGGCACCACACGCGCACGTACTCGATGTGCTGCCCCGTCTGCCGCGCGAACTCGGCGTGGATGAACGGCGACTGGCTGTGCGCCACGGGGTTGCCGATGACGGCGTACAGGTCGGGCTCGTCGGCCGGGGGCGGCGCAGCGGTCATGGTCAGCGTTGCGATTCGAGCATCTGCGCCTCCATCGCGTCGTCACGCGTGAAGCGGAAGCGCGACGTGACGACGATCTGGTCGGCCTCGCGGCGCATCGCCGCGGTGAACGGGCCGAACGGCGACGCCGCCTGCACGATCGCGACGGCGCGGCGGTCGAGCATCGGCGTGTCCGACGGCTGCACCACCTCGGCTTCGACGACGCGCCCCATCGCGTCGACCGTCACGTTCATGATCAGCTCTCCGTACAGCTTGCGCCCCTGGTGGGTCGGGAAGTCGCGCGTGCCACGCTCCTCGATGCGCCGGCGCAGCTGGTCGTAGTACAGCGCATAGACCTGTTCGCGCGTGGCCGGGCTGATGTAGCGCTTCTTCGGGCGCGCATTTTCCTCGTTGATGCGCTTCTCGATCTCGGCCAGCAGCCGCAGCAGCTGGCGGCGGCGCTCCTCGCGCTCGAGCGCCTGCGGGTCGCCGGCGTCGCGCCGCGGATCCGGCGGCGGCAGCAGCGCCATCTCGCGGCGGATCTGCGCCAGCAGCTGCTGCTGGTACTGCTGCATCTGCTCGATCTTGCGCCGCGCCTCGTCGGGGGCGTCGCCGCTCTCGACGACGAGCGACGGCGGCAGCGGCGACGTCGCGCGCCCGCGCTCGGCGTCGCCGCCGCCGGCCAGGCTGGCCTGCGCGATCGCCTGCGCCTGCACCGGCGGCTCGGTCGAGCGCGCATTGACGAGGATGACCTCGAGCGGCGTGTCGCGCCACACGCGCTCGAAGCCCGCGGGATCGACGAAGCGCACCGTCAGCAGCGCGCCGTGCACGATGACCGACACCGCCACCGCCCAGTGCAGCGTGGTCAGCTCCCACGACGCGAGCAAACCGCGCATGCGCTCAGGCCGGCGCGGCCGGCGTGGCTGCCGGCTCGTCGACGTCGATCGCCAGCGCCAGCGGCGCGGCGGCCGCGGCGTCGTCGCCTTCGGTGTCGATCTCGTCCTCGGCGAGCGCAGCGACGGTGTCGAGCCGCTCGAGCAGGCTCGCGTGCGCGTCGAGCGTCAGCAGGTCGACGCCCGTCACGCGCACGCGCACGCGGGTGCCGCGCGGCAGTGCCTCGCAGCCGCTGGCGCGCATCACCAGCGGCAGGGTGTCGGCACGCACCAGGCCGTCCTTCATCACCGTCGCTTCGAGTTCCGAGACCGCGTTCTGCTCCAGCCAGCGCAGCGTCCAGAAGCGCTCGATGCCGTGCTGGAAGTCGTTGTAGGCACTGTAGGCGGCATCGAAGGCCGAGATGATCGAGAAAAGCACGGCATCTTTCGGCCTGAACGGCGCGGCCAGCGCCGCGGTGCGCCCGTGGCGCGCGCACGCGATGATCTGCCACTGGTTGACGAGGTCGACGTAGCGGCGCAGCGGCGACGTCGCCCACGCGTACTGCGCCATCCCCATGCCGGCGTGCGGCAGCGGCTTGGTGCCCATGCGCACCTTGACGCCCGGCGCCAGCGCCGCCTGGCTGCGGTAGATGCCCGGCACCCCGAGTTCGGCCAGCCAGCCGCCCCAGGTGCTGTTGGCGAGGATCATCGCTTCCGAGACGATCAGGTCCAGCGGCGCGCCGCGCCGGCGCACGCGGATGTCGACGCGCTCGCTGCCGTCGGGCTCGTGCTCGCCGTCGGTGTCGAGGCGGAAGCTGTAGTCGGGGCGCGTGAACGTCTCGGGCTTGCCGCGCACCTGCTCGCGCTGCGCCTTCAGGTGCTTCGCGAGGCGGAAGCAGAACGCCAGTTCGGCGGCGAACGGGTACTCGGGCACCGCGTCGCCGACGAGGGTGGCCTCGGTGACGACTTCGTCGAGCTCGTCGTGGCGCAGGTTGGCCGCCACCATCACGCGCTCGACGCGCGTGGCGCGCTCGCGCACCTCGAGCGTGGCCTCGTCGAGCGTCACGTACAGGCTCACCGCCGGGCACGCCTGCCCTTCGTCGAGCGTGTAGGCCGCCACCACCGCCGGCGGCAGCATCGTGATCTTCCAGCCCGGCATGTAGACCGTCGACAGCCGCTCGCGCGCGACGCGGTCGAGCGCCGAGTCGGGCGTGATCGCGAGCCCCGGCGCGGCGATGTGGATGCCGAGCACGACGGTGCCTGTGCCCAGCCCGGTGACCGACAGCGCGTCGTCGATCTCGGTCGTCGACGAGTCGTCGATCGAGAACGCGCGCACCGGTGCGAGTGGCAGCTCGTCGGCCACCGGCGGCACGTCGAGCGCGGGAAAGCCGGTGCCCTTCGGGAACTGCTCGAACAGGAAGCGCCGCCAGTGGAACTGGTACGGGTTCGCGATCGCGCCGGTGGCCTTCAGCAGCTCCAGCGGCGCGCGCTGGCTGCGCCGGGCGGCCTCGACGACGGCCTTGTACTCCGGCGCGTTCTTGTCGGGCTTGAAGAGGATCCTGTACAGCTGCTCGCGCACCGGCTGCGGGCAGCGGCCGGCCACCAGTTCGGCGGCCCAGGCGTCGATCTGCGCGGTCACCTGCTTCTTCTTCTCGATCGCCGCGAGCGCCGCCTGCACCGTCTCGGCCGGCGCCTTGCGGAACAGCCCCTTGCCGACGCGGCGGAAGTAGTGTGGCGCGTCGAACAGCCGGAACAGCGCCGCGGCCTGCTTCTCGACGCCGGCGCCGGCGTCGAAGTAGTCGCGCGCCAGCTGCGCGAAGCCGAAGTCGCCCTCGGGCGCGAATTCCCACGCGAGGTCGAGGTCGATCTCGGCGGCGAGCTTCTGGCCGGCGGCGATCAGCTCGGCCGGCGACGGCTTGTCGAAGCGCAGCAGCACGTTCGCCGCCTTGACCTTCACGCGCTTGCCGGAGTCGAGCTCGACCTGCAGCGACGCGTCGGACTCGGACATCACGCGGCCGGCGGCGAACTTGCCGGCGTCGTCGAAGAGCACGTACATGCGGTGATTGTCGCCGCGCGTCGGCTGCAGCGCCGCGCCGCGGCGCCCGGCCGCTACAGCGTCATCCCGCCCGAGACCTCGATCACCGCCCCGTTGACGTAGCTCGCCTCGTCGCTGGCGAGGAAGGCGTAGACGTTGGCGATCTCCTCCGGCTTGCCGAGCCGGTGCAGCGGCACCTGCTCCTTCATGTGCTGCATCACCTTGTCGGGGATCGTCGCGAGGATCGGCGTCTCGACGAAGCCCGGTGCGACCGCGTTGACGCGGATCCCCTTGGGGCCGAGTTCGCGGCTCCACGTCTTCGTGAAGCCGATGACGCCGAACTTGCTCGCCGCGTAGTTCGTCTGGCCGTAGTTGCCGTAGATGCCGACGACGCTGCTGGCGTTGAGGATCACGCCGTGGCCCTGCTCGATCATGATCGGCGCCACCGCCTGCGCGCAGTGGAACACGCCGCGCAGGTTCACGTCGATGACGGCATCGAACTGCGCCAGCGTCATCTTCACGAGCCGCGCGTCCTTCGTGATGCCGGCGTTGTTGACGAGCACGTCGATGCGTCCGTGGCGCGCCATCACGGCCTGCACCATCGCGTCGACGGTGGCGCGGTCGGTGACGTCGACGACGTGGCCCTCGGCCTTGGTGCTCGCGTGCTTGTCGGGCGCGGCGGCGCGGCACTGCGCCACCGCCGCCTCGACGGCGTCGGCGCGCAGGTCGCAGACGACGACGGTGGCGCCCTCGCGCGCGAACTTGAGCGCGGTGGCCAGGCCGATGCCCTGCGCGGCGCCGGTGACGATGCAGATCTTGTGCTGGAGTCTCATGCGGTGGGTTCCAGGTGCAGGAAGCGGACGAGGTCCGCGAGGTGGTCGTCGAAATCGGACAGCGCGTGGTCGCCGCCTTCGAGCAGCTTGACCGCGGCGCCGCGGTAGCGCGCGACCATCTCGCGCCAGTCGAGCACTTCGTCGCCCTTGGCGATGACGGCGAAGTAGCGTGCGGGCTGCGTGATCGCCGGCAGCGTCAGCCGCTGCAGCTCCTCGATGTACTCGACGCGGAAGAAGAAGTGTTCATCGGGGTCGTGGAAGCCGGTCTGCTCGCCGATGTGCTGTGCGAGGTCGCGCGCCGGGTTCACCGCCGGGTTCAGCAGCACGGCCGGGCAGCCGGTGCGCTCGGCGATCCAGGTCGCGTAGAAGCCGCCGAGCGAGCTGCCGACGACCGCCATCGACGCACGCGGCCACGCGGCGATGTGGCGCTCGACGAGCGCAATCGCATCGGCCGGCGACGGCGGCAGCTGCGGGCACGCCCAGTGCACGTCGGGCCGGTGGTGGCGTAGCCACGCGTGCAGGCGCTGCGCCTTGAACGACTTCGGCGACGAGCGGAAGCCGTGCAGGTACAGCAGGTGCGTCGGCGGCAGCGCGGTCGGGGGCACGGACATGCCGGCAGTCTATCGGCGCGGCACGACCGCACGGTCGGTGCCGGGTCGATCGTCGACGGCACGCGCGGGTCGGCGCCGGCTTGCTACGCTCGCCGGCATGCACAGCGATTCCGAGCCGAGGCGCGTCACGACAAGGCGCCGTGCAGGCGTGCCGCTGGCGCTCGGCGCGGCGGTGTGGCTGGCCGGATGCGCAGGGCTGCCGCAGGCCACCGGTGGGCGGCCGACGGCGGCGGGCGCGGGCACGCCGATGGCGCGTGCGGCCACCGCGGGCACGCCGGCGCCGAGCGCGACGACGCCGGCGGCATCGGCAGCGACGGCGCCGTCGGCCGCGGCGCCGCGGTCCGACCCGGCCCCGCTGCGCCCGTTCGCCGACGTCGTGCGCGACGCGCAGCGCATCGACGGCTTCGTGCCGCTGTGGCGCAGGGACGAGCGCGTGTGGCTCGAGATCGCTCCCGAGCGCCTGAACCAGCCGCTGCTGCTGTCGGTCAACGTCGCCAGCTCGGTCGGCGAGCGCGGGCTGTACGCGGGCCAGATGGGGCCGGTGTGGCTCGTCGAGTTCCGCCGCGTCGGCAACACGCTGCAGCTCGTCGCGCGCAACACGCGCTTTCGCGCCGACGGCGACCCGGCGCTGCGGCGCGCCGTCGCGCAGGGCTTTTCGGAGAGCCTGATCGCCTACGGCGCGGTGGCCAGCGCGGCGCACCCGCAGCGGCAGTCGTTCCTCGTCGACGCGGCGTTCCTGCTGTCGGACCTGGCCGGCTACGCGACGGCGCTCGAGCGCGCGTTCCGCATTCCCTACGCGCTCGACCGCGGCAACTCGTCGTTCGAGTCGGTGCGCGCCGATGCGCGTGTCGCGGTGCTGCACGCGAAGCTGCACTATGCGACGCCGCGCATCCCGGCGCCGCCCGCGTCGCCGGCACCGGGTGCGGTGCTGCCGACACCGCCGTCGACGACGCCCGACGCGCGCAGCCTGTTCGTCGGCGCCGTCGTCAGCCTGATGGCGCTGCCCGCACAGCCGATGCGACCGCGCGCCGCCGACCCGCGCGTCGGGCACTTCACGACGACGTATTCCGACTTCAGCCGCGACCTCGCCGCCGACGCGCGCGTACGCCTCGTCAACCGCTGGCGGCTCGAGAAGAAGGATCCGGCCGCGCCCCTGAGCGAGCCGGTGCAGCCGATCGTGTTCTGGATCGACCGCAACGTGCCGCCGCGCTACCGCGGCGCGGTGACCGACGGCGTGCTCGAGTGGAACAAGGCCTTCGAGCGCATCGGCTTTCGCGACGCGATCGTCGTGCGCCAGCAGCCCGACGACGCAGCGTTCGACACGATGGACGGCGCGCACGCGTCGATCCGCTGGCTGCTCGGCATCGACGCCGGCTTCGCACGCGGGCCGAGCCACGCCGACCCGCGCACCGGCGAGATCCTCGACGGCGACATCACGATCACCGACGCCTTCGGCCGCGGCGCGCGCCGCATCTTCGTCGAGCAGGTCGGGGGCGCGTCGTCAGCCAGCGGCAGCGACGAACGGCTGGCGTCACTGGCCACGCAGTGGCAGGGCGCCGGCGCGTCGCAGGCGTGCACGTACCTGCTCGACGCGGCGGCCGACCTGCATTTCGCGCTCGACCTGCTCGAGGCGCGCGGCGACGTCGCCCCCGACGGTCCGGAGGCCGAGGCCTTCGTGCGCGCGGTGATCAAGGACGTCGTCACGCACGAGGTCGGCCACGTGCTCGGGCTGACGCACAACTTCCGCGCGTCGAGCGCGGTCGCCCACGCGCTGCTGCGCGATGCGGCGCACACGCGCGCGCACGGCATCTCGGCGTCGGTGATGGACTACAACCCGATCAACCTGCCGCTGGCGGGCGAGCCGATGGCCGCGCTGGTGCAAGGCGGGCTTGGGGCCTACGACCACTGGGCGATCGAGTACGCCTACGCGCCGCTGTCCGAAGCCGACGAGCAGGCGGCGCTGGAGGCGATCGCGGCGCGCGGGCGTGACGACCCGGCGCTCGCCTTCGGCGACGACATCGACGCCGCCGGCCTCGACCCGCGCGTCAACCGCTTCGACCTCGGCGACGACGCGCTGGCCTTCGTCGAGCGCCGCATCGCGCTGACGCACGAGCTGTGGCAGCGCACGCAGCAGCGCGGCTGGCAGCCCGGCGACGACCCGCTGCGGCTGCGGCGCACGCTGCTGGCCGGATTCCGCCAGCTGCGCGAGCTGCCGGCGCTGGCCGCCAAACACGTCGGCGGCATGTATGCCGAGCGCGACCGCCCGGGCGACGGCCGGCCGGCGTTCCGCCCCGTCGAGCCGCAGCGCCAGCGGCAGGCGCTCGCGCTGCTGACCGACACGCTGTTTCGCGTCGACAGCTTCCGCTTCAAGCCCGAGTTCCTCGCCAGCCTGCCGCCGGACTACGCCGAGTTCGGCGCCGGTCGCGGCGGGCCGGTGAGCATCCCGCAGGCCGTGCTGCAGCTGCAGACGTCGGCGCTCGACCGCCTGCTCGACCCCGGCACCGCGCAGCGCCTGCTCGAGCTGCCGCTGTACCTGCCCGAGTCCGAGCGCAGCACCGCGCTGTCGTTGCACGAGGTGTACGCGACGGTGCAGCGCGCGGTGTGGCGCGAGCTCGCCACCGGCGGCGAGATCGACCGCCTGCGCCGCGACCTGCAGCGCGAGCACCTGCGCCGGCTGCAGGCCGCGCTGACGCGGCCGCTCGGGCTGCCTTCGGACGCGCTGAGCCTGCAGCGGCTGCTGGCCACCGAGCTGCAGCGCGACCTCCAGCGCGCGGTGGGCCGCGCCGCGGGCCTGTCGGTCGAGACGCGCGCGCACCTGGCCGACAGTCTCGCGTTGCTCGGCGAGGCGCTGCGCGCGTCGTTCGTGCGGCAGCAGTAGGCGCGCGCGGTGCGCCGCGCTCAGCGGCGGTCGAGCGCGGCGAGCAGCTTGTCGTGGATGCCGCCGAAGCCGCCGTTGCTCATCACGAGCACGTGGTCGCCCGGCTTCGCGGCGCGGCGGATCTCGGCCACCAGCGCGTCGACGGTATCGGTGACCACGGCGGGCGGCTCGATCGGCGCCAGCGCCTCGCGCGGGTCCCAGCCGAGGCCGCCGGCGTGGCAGAACACGAGGTCGGCCTCTTCGAGGGCCCACGGCAGCTGCGCCTTCATCGTGCCGAGCTTCATCGTGTTCGAGCGCGGCTCGAACACCGCGAGGATGCGCTCACCCGGGCCGATGCGCCGGCGCAGTCCGTCGACCGTCGTGCGCATCGCGGTCGGGTGGTGCGCGAAGTCGTCGTAGACCCTGACCCCGCCGGCCTCGCCGCGCAGCTCGAGGCGCCGGCGCACGTTGCCGAAGCGCGCCAGCGCCGCGCAGGCGGCCTCGGGCGCGACGCCGACGTGCTCGGCGGCGGCCACCGCGGCCAGCGCATTGAGCTGGTTGTGCTCGCCCAGCAGCGCCCAGTCGATGCGGCCGACCTTCAGGCTGCCGCGCAGCACGTCGAACGCGTGCGGCTCGCCGCGCGCACGCCACACGCCGGGTTCCTCGCGCTGCGCGCCGAAGCGCTCGACGCCGCTCCAGCAGCCACGCGCGAGCACGCGCGCGAGCGCCTCGTCGCGCGCGTTGACGACGAGCCAGCCGCGGCCGGGCACGGTGCGCACGAGGTGGTGGAACTGCGTCTCGATCGCCGCCAGGTCCGGGAAGATGTCGGCGTGGTCGTACTCGAGGTTGTTGAGGATCGCGGTGCGCGGCCGGTAGTGGACGAACTTGCTGCGCTTGTCGAAGAACGCGGTGTCGTACTCGTCGGCCTCGATGACGAACGGCGCACCGGGCGCCGTCGCGCCGAGACGCGCCGAGACGCCGAAGTTCATCGGCACGCCGCCGACGAGAAAGCCCGGCTGCTGGCCGGCAGCATCGAGGATCCACGCGAGCATCGACGTCGTCGTCGTCTTGCCGTGCGTGCCGGCCACCGCGAGCACGTGGCGGCCGGGCAGCACGTGCTCGGCGAGCCACTGCGGCCCGCTCGTATAGCGCGCGCCGGCGTCGAGGATCGCCTCGATCAGCGGGTTGCCGCGGCTGACGACGTTGCCGACGACGAACACGTCGGGCGCGAGCGCGAGCTGGTCGGCGCCCCAGCCCTCGATCAGCTCGATGCCCAGCGCGTGCAGCTGATCGCTCATCGGCGGGTAGACGTTGGCGTCGCAGCCCGTCACGCGGTGGCCGGCCTCGCGCGCGAGCGCCGCGATGCCGCCCATGAAGGTGCCGCAGATGCCGAGGATGTGAATGTGCATGCGGGCATTCTAGGGAGCACCCGTCGCGCGGCTCGGCGGGACACGGCAGGGGCTTGACCGCATGCCGGCGCGCCTGCCGCCGCTGCGCTATCGTGCTGCGATGGACGCGCTGCCCGCCCCGCTGGCCTGGATCGCCGAGCACCCGTACGCGTTTCCGGCGCTCGAGGTCGTGCACATCGTCGGCATCGCGCTGCTGCTGGGCAGCCTCGTGCTGCTCGAGCTGCGCGTGTGGGGCGTCGGTGCCGCGCTGCCGCTGCCGGCGCTGGCGCGGCTGGCGCTGCCGGTGACGCTCGGCGGCTTCGCGCTGATTGCCGCGAGCGGGCTGCTGATGTTCGCGGCCAGCGCGGCGGAACTTCTGGCCAGCACGACGTTCTTGTTAAAGATGGCACTGGTCGCGCTGGCCGGTCTCAACGCCGCGGCGTTCCACCTGCGCGGCGGACTGGCCCGCGCCGATGCGGTGGCCCGGTGGCAGGCTGCCGCGTCGCTGCTGCTGTGGCTGGCGGTGATCGCCGCCGGCCGCTGGATCGCTTATGCCTGACCCGAAGGAGAGCCCTGCGATGAACCCCGACTTCCTGCGCCGCCGCACCGTGCTGGCGGCGACGACGGCGATGTTCGCGCCCGTCGCACTCGCCCATCACGGCTGGAGCAGTTTCGACCAGAACCGCCCGATCTATCTCAGCGGCCGTGCCGCGTCGGTGTCGTGGCGCAACCCGCACGTCGAGTTCGACCTCGAACTCGACGCCGACCTGAAGCTGCCGGCCGACCTCGCGTCGCGCGCGCTGCCGGCGCAGACTGCGCCGGTCGACGGGCCCGCACTGCTGAAAGCCGCGCAACTGCCGACGCGGCGCGACCGCCGGTGGCACGTCGAGCTCGCGCCGCTGTTTCGCATGAACGCGTGGGGCGTGCCCGAGCTGAAGACCGGCGACGCGGTCGAGCTGCTCGGCTTCACGTTCGCCGGCGAGCGCGGCGACGCCGTGCTGCGCGCCGAGTACCTGTGGGTCGGCGGCAAGGCCTACGGGCTGCGCTCGTCGCCGGCCTGACGCGTCGCGGCGCCGTCGCGCACGCCGCGTAGACTGCGGCGCGTCCGAATCGAGGAGGGCCGCGATGCGCATCGGAGTGCTGACCGGGGGCGGCGACTGCCCCGGTCTCAACGCCGTGATCCGCGCCGTCACGAAGTCGCTGATCCACCAGTGCGGCGCCGAGGTGCTCGGCATCGAGGACGGTTTCCTGGGGCTGATCGAGGGGCGCGCGCGGCCGCTCGACTGGCGCGCCGTCAGCGGCATCGTCGCCACCGGCGGCACGATCCTGGGGACCAGCAACCGCGCGAACCCGCTGGGCCGCGACGACACGCTCGCCGCCGCGCTGCGCCACGCGCGCGAGTGGAAGCTCGACGCGGTGGTGGCCATCGGCGGCGACGGCACGATGGCGATCGCGCACGGCATGACGCTGCACGGACTGCGCATGGTCGGCGTGCCAAAAACGATCGACAACGACATCGAGGGCTGCGAGCGCAGCTTCGGCTTCGACACCGCGGTGGCCATCGTCACCGAGGCGCTCGAGCGCGTGCAGACCACCGGCCAGAGCCACGGCCGCGTGATGATCGTCGAGACGATGGGGCGCTACGCCGGATGGATCGCGCTCGAGGCCGGCATCGCCGGCGCGGCCGACGCGATCCTGCTGCCCGAGATCGACTACGACGTCGAGGCCGTGGCCGCCCTGTGCCGCGAGCGCGAGCAGCGCCAGCGCTACACCGTGATCTGCATCGCCGAAGGCGCGAAGCCGCGCGGCGGCGAGATGACGGTCGAGCGTCGGCTCGACGACAGCCCCGACCCGATCCGCCTCGGCGGCGTCGCGCACGCGTTGCGCGCACAGCTGCAGCCGCACCTGAAGAGCGAGGTGCGCGCGACCGTGCTCGGCCACGTGCAGCGCGGCGGCGCGCCGACCCCGTTCGACCGCGTGCTGGCGACGCAATTCGGCAACGAGGCGGCACACCTCGTCCTGCGCGGCGAGTTCGACCGCATGGTCACGCTCGTCGGCGCCGACCTGACGAGCGTGCCGCTCGAGCGCGTGGCCGGGCGCAACCGGCGCGTGCCACTCGACCACCCGCTGCTGACCTGCGCACGGCAGATCGGGGTGTCGCTGGGCAACGGCTGACTTCGAACGCAAGGACTGCAACGCATCGTGCTCGGTACACGATGCGCTTGCAGCCCGTCGTGTTCCTTGAACGTCGGTTGTGCGTGCGGCGGTCGTGGCGGCAGGCCGACGGCGGTACCTGCGCGCTCCGGCCCACGCTCGCGCTTTACCGTCGTGCCGCGCGACCGTCTGCGCGGTCGTCACCGCTTGCAGCCTGACGAGGTCGGGGCGAGCGCGAATCGGGCCTGCGCCCGCAGGCACCGCCATCGCCCTGCGGTCCACCGCCGTCGGCAGGCCTCGCGCGGGCAGTGTACGTTCGTCGGCATGGCGCGTGGCCCGGGCGTGCGGGCGCAGGCCCGATTCGCGCTCGCCCCCACCTTGGCACGAGAACACGGCGACGACGGCACGACGGCGGCAGTGTGCCGACGGTGAAGCGCGAGCGTGGGCCGGAGCACGCATGCCCGGGCCGCGCGCCGTGCGCAAACCGTCGCTTGCGGACCATCGCGAACGACCTCAATGGGCGGGACTCGGCCGCTCAAGCAGCCAGTCCTGGCGCGTCGCGTTGCCGCGGCGTTCAGCCTCGCAGCGCCTCGCGCGCGGCTGCGACCGTCGCGGCGATGTCGTCGCTGCCGTGCGCGGCGCTGACGAAGCCGGCTTCGTACAGTGCCGGCGCCAGGTACACGCCGCGCTCGAGCATCGCGTGGAAGAAGCGGTTGAAGCGCTCCTTGTCGGTGGCCATCACGGCGCCGTAGTGCTGCGGCAGCTCGGGCGCGAAGAAGAAGCCGAACATGCCGCCTTCGCTGTCGCCGCACATCGGCACGCCGGCGTCGCGTGCGGCGGCGACGAGGCCTTCGACGAGCGTGCGCGTCTTCGCGGCCAGCGCGTCGAAGAAGCCGGGCTTGGCAATCTCGCGCAGTGTCGCCAGCCCGCAGGCGGTGGCCACCGGGTTGCCGCTGAGCGTGCCGGCCTGGTAGACGGGGCCGAGCGGCGCGAGCTGCTCCATGATGCGGCGCGGCCCGCCGAACGCGGCCAGCGGCATGCCGCCGCCGATGACTTTGCCGAACACGCTCATGTCGGGCGCGAAGCCGGGAATGAGCTTCGCGTAGAGGCTTTGCGCACCGCCGAGCGCGACGCGGAATCCCGTCATCACCTCGTCGAACACGAGCAGCGCGCCGTGCCGCGTGCACAGCTCGCGCAGCCGCGTCATGAACGGCACGCTCGCGCGCACGAAGTTCATGTTGCCGGCAATCGGCTCGACCATCACGCAGGCGATGCGCTCGCCGTGCGCGGCGAAGGCGGCCTCGATCTGCTCGACGTTGTTGTACTCGAGCACCAGCGTGTGCTGCACGACTTCGGCGGGCACGCCGGCGCTCGTCGGGTGGCCGAACGTGGCCAGCCCCGAGCCGGCCTTGACGAGCAGCGCATCGGCGTGGCCGTGGTAGCAGCCTTCGAACTTGACGATCATCGGCCGGCCGGTCGCGCCGCGCGCCAGCCGCAGCGCGCTCATCGCCGCCTCGGTGCCGCTCGAGACGAGCCGCACCTGCTCGACGCTGGGCACGTGGGTGATGATCGCCTCGGCGAGCTCGACCTCGCGCTCGGTCGGTGCGCCGAAGCTGAAGCCGTCGGCGGCGGCGCGCTGCACCGCGTCGAGCACAGCCGGGTGGCCGTGGCCGAGGATCATCGGCCCCCACGAGCCGATGTAGTCGATGTAGCGCCGGCCCTCGGCGTCCCACAGGTAGGCGCCCTGCGCGCGGGCGATGAAGCGCGGCGTGCCGCCGACCGCACGGAACGCGCGCACCGGCGAGTTGACCCCGCCGGGGATGACGCGCTGCGCGCGGGCGAAGAGTTCGGCGTTGTTCATGCGCGAGGCGTCAGTGGACGCGGCGTGAGACGTTCTTCGGTTCCTCGGGGGCGGTCTCGGTCGTCGGCTCGCCGCCGTCGCCTTCGTCGTCTTCGGCCGGCGGCAGCGCCCAGAAGAAACGGTCGGGCACGACGTTGCCCATGCCGGGGCGGAAGCCCGCGTCGAGGCTCTGGTCGAGGAACGACAGCGCCTCGCCGACGGCGGCGTGCAGGTCGGCACCCGAGGCCAGCAGTGCGGCCAGGGCCGCCGACAGCGTGTCGCCGGCGCCGACGAAGGCGGTGTCGAACAGCTCGAACTTCTCGCCGGTCAGCGCGCCCTGCGGCGACGCGAGCACGTTGTCGATGAACTGCTGCGGCCCCTTGGCCGACAGCATGATGCCCGTGACGAGCACGTGGCGCGCGCCGTGCTCGGCCGCGGCCACTGCCAGTTCGCGCGCCGACGGCGGGCGCTCGCTGTCCCAGTCGGGCAGCAGGAAGTCGGTCAGCGTCTTGTGGTTGCCCACCAGCACCTCGGTGGCCGGCAGCACGAGTTCTCGGAACGCATCGACGTACGCCTGCTGCTCGTCGTCGCCCATCCACGCGAGGCTGGGCAGGTAGGCCACGAGCGGCACATCGGGGTAGTCGGACAGGATTTCGGCCACCGCGCCGACGACTTCGGCGCTGCCGAGGAAGCCGACCTTGAACGCGGCCGTCGTCACGTCTTCGAGGATGCTGCGCGCCTGCTCGACGACGGCGTCGGGTTCGAGCACGTGCTGGTCGAACACCTCGGCGGTGTCGCGCATCAGCACGCCGGCGACGACCGGCAGCGGGTGCGCCCCCATCGCGGTGATCGTCGCGACGTCGCCACCGGTGCCGCCGGCGCCGCTGGGGTCGTTGACGTTGAAGGCGAGCACGCACGCCGGCGCGGGAGCCTCGGCGGTGGTGTCGGGGGTCGTGCCAGACGGGGAAGGATCAGGGGTCATGGCGTCGGTCCGGCAGGAAGTCGACGGCACGGCGACACGCCGTGTCCGGGGAAGCGGTGCACGCTCGCGCGGCGGCGTCGTCGACGCCGGCCGACCGGCGCGTACCGGTGCATACAATCTTTCGTCATTGTATGTAGTGACGGGCTCCCACCGTGAACGAGTTCAAGACCTGGATGTGCCTGATCTGCGGCTGGATCTACGACGAGGCCGTCGGCGATCCGGAGCACGGCATCGCGCCCGGCACCCGGTGGGCCGATGTGCCGATCAACTGGACATGCCCGGAATGCGGCGCGCGCAAGGAAGACTTCGAGATGGTCCAGGTCTGACGCGCCGGCGCGTCGCGCCGTTCCTGCGCGCGTAGCGCTGGGCGATTGCGCGTCTTTTTTGGCGCAAATGCCCGGATCGTGCCGGCGCGCGCCGACCGAAGATCAACTTTGTCGGCGTGCGGCCGATGCTGATCAGGATGTCGTCGAGGAGAACGCGTCGTGAGTAACGTTGTCGCAGACCGCCCGCCGCCGGGCACGAAGGTGCTCGTCATCGACGACAGCAACACGATCCGGCGCAGCGCGGAGATCTTCCTGCGCCAGGGCGGGTTCGACGTCGTCCTCGCCGAGGACGGGTTCGACGCGCTGGCCAAGGTCAGCGACCACGTGCCCGAGCTGATCTTCTGCGACATCCTGATGCCGCGCCTGGACGGCTATCAGACCTGCGCGATCATCAAGCGCAACCCGCGCTTCGCCGACGTGCCGGTGATCATGCTGTCGTCCAAGGACGGGCTGTTCGACAAGGCGCGCGGCAGGATGGTCGGCTCGCAGGACTACCTGACCAAGCCGTTCACGAAGGAACAGCTGCTTCGCGCTGTCGAGCAGTACCGCCGCGCCGCGGCCTGAGCACCTGCGCCGCGTGATGCGCGGCACCCCTTGCGCTGGAGGACCCGACATGACGATTCGCAAGATCCTGGTGGTCGACGACTCGAAGACCGAACTGCATCACCTGTCCGAGCTGCTCGGGCGCGCCGGCTACGAGGTGCGCACGGCCGAGAACGGCGACGAGGCCCACCGCCGCCTCGCCGAGGAGACGCCCGACCTGATCCTGATGGACGTCGTGATGCCCGGTCAGAACGGCTTCCAGCTCACGCGCGCGATCACGCGCGACCCGCGCTACGCGCAGGTGCCGGTGATCATGTGCACGAGCAAGAGCCAGGAGACGGACAAGCTCTGGGGCATGCGCCAGGGCGCGCGCGATTACGTCGTCAAGCCGGTCAACCCGGGCGAGCTGCTGTCCAAGATCCGCGCCTTCGACTGAGCGCTGCCTGCGATGGCCGACAAACAAGCCCTGCGCGACCTGCAGACGCGGCTCGCCGAGCGCCTGCGCTCGGCGCAGTCCCAGCCGCGCGTGCGGTCGTGGCTGGCCGTCGAGTGCCGCGGCCACGGCCTGCTGCTGCCGCTCGACCAGGCCGGCGAGATCTTCGCGCCGCCGCCGCTGCTGGCAGTGCCGCACACCCAGTCGTGGTTCGCCGGCGTGGCCAACCTGCGCGGCAGCCTGTACACCGTCGTCGACCTGGCCGCCTTCCTCGGCGTCGCGTCGGCACCGCTGTCGGAGGCCGCGCGCGAGTCGTCACGCGTCGTCGCGCTCAACGCGCGGCTGGGCGTCAGCGCCGCGCTGCTGATCGACCGTCTGGCCGGCCTGCGCAGTGCCGATCAGCTCGTGCGCGACACCGCCGACGCGGGCGCGCAGCCCCCGTTCGCCGGCGAGCGCTGGCGCGACGGCGACGGCCGCCTGTGGCAGGAGATCGTGCTTGCCGCGCTGGCCGAAGACGACCGTTTCCTCGCCGTGGCCGCCTGACGCGTCTGCGGCCCTCCGCCTGCCCGGCGCCACCCCATCACCCCCAGGCCCGACCCGAAGAGGTAGCCCCATGAACATCCTGGACCGAGTCAAAGGCGCGACCCCGCGTCGCGCGCAAGGTGCCGCCGGCGGCGCCGGCGGTGCCGCCCCGGACGCGTTCGACCGCGTCGACGACGACCGCGACGCGGCGCTGCGCGCCGGTGCCGCCAGCCGCTTCCAAGACGACACCTCGCTGATCACCGAGGCGGTGCCGTCGGAGCAGCCGGGCGACTTCCCCGACACGCGTCACGAGGGCGCCTCGGTGATGGACGCGGCCGCCAACGCGGTGCGCCGCCAGGAGCGCATGCTCGCGCTCGGCGCGCTCGGCGTCGTCGCGCTGGGCGTCGGCCTCGTCTACTCGGACCTGCAGGGCTGGCCGCTCGCGCTGTCGCTGTCCGGCGGCGCGCTGCTCGTCGCCGGCGGCCTCGGGCTGTGGAAGATGTCGGGCGGCGAGCTGGCCGAACGCGCCGCGCAGGCCGACCGCCTGCGCCTCGAGGCCGAGCGCCAGGAGCAGGAGGCCAAGCGCGTCAACGACGCCAACCAGGCGGCCATTCTGCGGCTGATGAACGAGCTGCAGGCGGTGGCCGAAGGCGACCTGACGCAGCGGGCGACGGTGACGGAAGACATCACGGGGGCGATCGCCGACTCGGTGAACTACACCGTCGAGGAGCTGCGCAACCTCGTCGCGCAGGTGCAGGCCACCGCGGCGCGCGTGACCGAGACGACGGAGAAGGTCGAGACCAACTCGGTCGAACTGCTCGCCGCGTCGACCGAGCAGCTGCGCGAGATCCGCGCGACCGGCGAGTCGGTGCTGCAGATGGCCAGCCGAATCAACGAGGTCTCGGCGCAGGCGCAGCAGACGGCCGAGGTCGCGAAGCGCTCGCTGCAGGCCGCCGAGTCGGGCCTGAAGGCGGTCAACGACACGATCGGCGGCATGAACCAGCTGCGCGACCAGATCCAGGACACGTCCAAGCGCATCAAGCGGCTGGGCGAGAGCTCGCAGGAGATCGGCGAGATCACCGAGCTGATCTCGGACATCACCGAGCAGACCAACGTGCTGGCGCTCAACGCCGCGATCCAGGCCGCGTCTGCCGGCGAAGCCGGCCGCGGCTTCTCGGTGGTCGCGGAAGAAGTGCAGCGGCTGGCCGAGCGCTCGGCCGACGCGACGCGCCAGATCGCGGCGCTGGTCAAGACGATTCAGTCCGACACCGCCGATGCCGTGGCGGCCATGGAGCGCAGCACGCAGGGCGTGGTCGAGGGTGCGAAGCTGTCCGATGCCGCCGGCGCCGCGCTGGCCGACATCGACCGCGTCACGCGCCAGCTCTCGGCGCTGATCGCCGAGATCTCGGGGCAGGCGCTGCAGCAGGCCGACCAGGCCAACGTCGTCGCGCAGAACATCCAGCACATCTTCGCGGTGACCGAGCAGGCCGGTGCCGGCACGCGCTCGACGGCGCAGATGGTGCGCGAACTGTCGGCCACCGCCGAGGAGCTGCGCCAGTCGGTGGCGCGCTTCAAGATCGCCTGAGGCGACCGCTCCACCGTTCCGGCTCCGACCCCCTTGCACCCCGACCCGTCAGGACGCGCCGCGATGATCCAAGCCGCGATCACTCCCCCGCCCGCCGAGGACCTCAGCGCCCTGGCGTGGGTGCACGACGAAGTGCGCCGCTCGCTCGAGTCGGCGCACAAGGCGTTGCGGCGGTACATCCGCGAGTCGGAGTCGTCGTTCATGTCCGACGTCGACGCCGTCGATCCGGCGGTGCTGCGTCAGGCGCGCGCGCAACTGCACCAGGCGGTGGGTGCGCTCGAGCTCGTCGGGCTGCCGCCGGCGACGACGCTGCTGCGCGCGAGCGAGGCGGCGGTCAGCCGCCTGATCGCCAAGCCGGCGCTGGCCGACATCACCTCGGTCGAGACGATCGAGAAGGCCTCGTTCGCGCTGCTCGACTTCCTCGCGCGCAAGCTCGCCGGCAAGCCGGTGTCGGCGCTGTCGATGTTCCCGCAGTATCGCGCGGTGCAGGCGCTCGCCGGCGCCGACCGGGTGCACCCGGCGGACCTGTGGTTCGACGAGGTCGGTACCGCGGAACTCGGCCCCGATGCGCTCGCGCCGGCGCGCGGCTTCGGCGACGACTTGCGCAGCGACCTCGAGACGCAGACGCTCGCGCTGCTGCGCCAGCCGCGTGGCCCGGCCGCCGAGCGGATCAGCGACTTGTACGCCGCGCTCGGCAACGGCCGCGCCGGCCAGCCCGACGCGACGCTGTGGCACCTCGCCGCCGCCTTCTTCGAAGGCCAGGCCAAGGGGCTGGTGCCGCTCGACGTCTACGCCAAGCGCATCGCGTCGCGGCTGCTCGCGCAGCTGCGGCTGGCCGAGCGCGCCGGCGACGCCGCCCCGGCGCTCGACTGCCTGCGGCGCGACCTGCTGTTCTTCTGCAGCCAGGCCGGCGTCGGCGGCGACGGTGCCGAGACCCCGCGGCTGGCCGCGGCACGGCGCGCGTTCGGACTCACCGGGCGCGCCGCGACCGACTACGAGAATGCCTCGCTCGGGCGCTTCGACCCGGCCTGGGTCGCGCAGGCGCGCAAGCGCGTCGCCGCGGCCAAGGACGCCTGGTCGGCGGCCGCCGGCGGCGAGATGCAGCACGCGATGGGACTGGGCGAGCAGTTCGCGCTCGTCGCCGATTCGCTGCGCCGCCTGTTCCCGCAGGGCGAGCTGCTCGGCGAGGCGCTGCACGGCGCTGCCGCCGACGCCGCCGAGCGGGGTGCGCCGCCGCCGCCCGAAGTGGCGATGGAAGTGGCCACCGCGCTGCTGTGGATCGACGCCGCGCTCGATGACGGCGAATTCGACCACCCGCAGCAGGCACACCGTGTGCAGCGCTTGGCGCAGCGCATCGCGCTGGTGCGCGCCGGCTCCGACGTCGGCGCGCTCGACGACTGGATGGAGGAGCTGTACCGGCGCGTGTCCGACCGCCAGACAATGGGCAGCGTCGTGCACGAGCTGCGCGCCTCGCTCGCCGAGGCCGAGAAGCTGATCGACCAGTACTTCCGCGACCCGACGCAGCGCGCGTCGCTGGCCGCCGCGCCGGCGCAGCTGCAGGCGATGCGCGGCGTGTTCTCGGTGCTCGGTGTCGACGAGGCGTCGCAGGCGGTGCTGCGTATGCGCGACGACGTCGACGCGCTGCTCGTGGCCGGCGAGACCGGCGCCACCGACACGCAGGCGTGGGTCGACCGCCTGGCGACCAACCTCGGCGCGCTGGGCTTCCTGATCGACATGCTCAGCGTGCAGCCGGCGCTGGCCAAGTCGCTGTTCCACTTCGACGCCGAGGCTGGCCTGCTGCGCTCGCGTGTCGGCACGTCGTCGCGCGCGCCCGCCGAAGACGCGGCGCCGCAGGCCGCGCTGATCGAGCAGGCGCAGTCGCTGGCGCAGGACGCCGTGCGTGCCGACGTCGACGACGACGAGGTGCGCCGCTCGCTCGAGCGCCTGTCGCAGCAGGCGCTCGTGGCCGACCAGGCCGCGCTGGCCGAGGCGGCCAGCCGTGCGCGCAGCGCGCTCGCGCGCGCCGACGACGACGTCGCGCGCCATCAGGCGCGCGAGCAGATCGCCAAGACGATGGCCGACCTCGTCGCGGCCAGCGCCGCCCCCGCCGTCGAGGCGCCCGCGCCCGTGCCGGTGCCGCCGCCGGCGGCTCCCGCCGCCGAGGGCCACACCGGCCTCGAGGACGATGCCGAGATGCGCGAGATCTTCCTCGACGAGGCGCGCGAGGTGATGGCCGGCGCGCGCGAGGCGCTCGCTGCGCTGTCGCGCGCGCCCGAGGACCTGGCCGAGCTGACGACGGTGCGCCGCGCGTTCCACACCCTCAAGGGCAGCTCGCGCATGGTCGGCCTGAACGACTTCGGCGAGGCCGGCTGGGCCTGCGAGCAGCTGTACAACGCGCGCCTGGCCGAGGCGCCGCGCGCCGACGATGACCTGCTCGGCTTCACGTACGACGCGCTGGCCTACCTCGGCGACTGGGTCGAGGCGATCGCGCAGCGCCGCGACGGCGGCCACCGTTCGCAGCCGGTGCGCGCCGCCGCCGATGCGATGCGCACCGCGCGCCGACGCGAGCCGCTGGTGCTGCCGGGCGCCGCTGCGCCCGCGGCGCCGCGCGCCGACGAACTGCCCGAGCTGCCGCTGGACGACGCGATCGACACGCGCCCTGCCGCCCTTGCCGATGGGCCGGTGCTCACCGACGTCGTCGAGCCCGTGCCCGACGAGGCGGCCATCGACGATTCGTTCGCCGACCTCGCGATCGAGACCGTCGAGGCGGTCGCCGTCGACGAGCCGGTGGCGCCGGCGCCGGGCGAGGGCGCCGACACGGAGCCGATGCCGCTGGCCGACGCGGCGTCGCAAGGCCCTGTGGTGCTGGAGACGTTCGAGCTGTCGCTGCCGCCGACTGTCGAGGCGCCCGGGGCCGCGCCGATGACCGTCGGATGGGTTGCCGGGGAGGCAACGGCCGCGGCACCGGTCGTCGAGTCGCCGCTCGTCGAGCCGATCACGCTCGACCTGCCTGCCGAACCCGAGCCGCCCGCGCCGGCCGCCGTGGGCACCGACGCCGACCAGTACAAGGCGATCGGCTCGCTGCGCGTGAGCATCGCGCTGTTCAACATCTACCTCAACGAGGCCGACGAGCTGTCGCGCCGCCTCGCCACCGAGCTGGCCGAGTGGTCGCACGAGCTGCACCGCGCGCTGCCCGACGCGGCGGTCGCGCAGGCGCACTCGCTGGCCGGCAGTTCGGCGACGGTGGGCTTCGACGAGCTGTCGAACCTGGCGCGCGCCCTCGAGCATGCGCTGATGCGCACGCAGGCGCTCGGCGAGGCGACGCCGGCCGGCGCGGCACTGTTCGTCGAGGCCGCCGACGAGGTGCGGCGCATGCTGCACCAGTTCGCCGCCGGCTTCCTGCCGTCGGCGCCCGCCGAGCTGCTCGAGCGGCTGGCCGAACACGAACGCGAAGCGAGCGAGCGGCTGCGGCAGCTGACGCAGACCGGCGATCTCGGCACGCTCGGGGGGCTGGCGCTGGGCGACGAGCCGCCGGCCGACGCGGTGACGACCTCGTTCGCGGTCGACGTCGTCGAGGCCGACGAGCCGGCCGAACCGGCCGAACCGGCCGAACCGATGGTGCCGCTGATCGCGATCGAGACGCCGGCCGAACCGGCGTCCGAGCCGGCGGCGCCAGCGACGTTGGACAGCGTCGAACCCGCGGCAGCGGCCCCGGCCGAAGCGCCGCAGGCGCCCGCTGCGCCGCGCGAGACCGCGGTGCTGCACACGCTGCCGCCCGTGCTCGGTGCGGTGTCGGTGCAGGCGCTCGACAGCGAGGAAGACATCGACGCCGTCGATGCCGTCGACGCCGAGCTGTTCCCGATCTTCGAGGAAGAGGCCAACGAACTGCTGCCGCAGCTCGCGGCACGGCTGCGCGACTGGCAGCAGCGCCCGGGCGACGCCGGTGGCGCGGCGGCGTGCATGCGCACGCTGCACACGTTCAAGGGCGGTGCACGCCTGGCCGGTGCGATGCGCGTCGGCGAACTGGCGCACCGGCTCGAGACCGCGATCGAGCGCCTGGTCGCTCGCGGCGATGTCCAGGCGCACGACGTCGAGGCGCTGCAGGTGCGCGCCGACCACCTCGGCGCGGCGTTCGAGGCGCTGCGCGCCACCGGCGGCGCGCCGGCGGCGGCCGCAGGCCCGGCGACGGCGCTGGCGGTCCCGCTGGCTGCGGCCGTGCCGCTGACGGTCGAGCAGGCCGCGACGCCACCGACGCCCGCCACGGTGATCGCCGCCGCGGCGGCGACCGCGATCGACTGGAGCCGCTTCGCCGGCGGCGCCGTCACGACCGGCGGCGAGGCGGCCGCGGCGGCGGCGACGACGGGCAGCGGCGCCGTGCGGGTGCGCGTGCCGCTGCTCGACCGCATGGTCAACCAGGCCGGCGAGGTCAGCATCACGCGCTCGCGCATCGAGGCCGAAGTCAACGCGCTCAAGGCCTCGCTCGCCGACCTCAGCGACAACCTCGAGCGCCTGCGCCGCCAGCTGCGCGACCTCGAGCTGCAGGCCGAGACGCAGATCGCCTCGCGCATGGAGCAGGCCAAGGCCGCGGCGCAGGAATTCGACCCGCTCGAGTTCGACCGCTTCACGCGCTTCCAGGAACTCACGCGCATGATGGCCGAGTCGGTCAACGACGTGGCCACCGTGCAGCGCAGCCTGCAGCACGCGCTGCAGGCGGCCGAGGACGACCTCGCCGCGCAGGCGCGGCTGACGCGCGACCTGCAGGACGACCTGCTGCGCACGCGCATGGTCGAGTTCGAGAGCCTGTCGGAGCGCCTGTACCGCGTCGTGCGCCAGGCCGCGAAGGAGACCGGCAAGCAGGTGCGGCTGGACATCGTCGGCGGCTCGATCGAAGTCGACCGCGGCGTGCTCGACCGCATGACGCCGGCGTTCGAGCACCTGCTGCGCAACTGCGTCACGCACGGCATCGAGACGCCCGATGCGCGCGTCGCCGCCGGCAAGGACGCCACCGGCCAGATCACCGTCGTGCTGCGGCAGGAGGGCAACGAAGTCGCCGTCGAGTTCCGCGACGACGGCGCCGGGCTGAACCTCGCGCGCATCCGCGAGCGCGGCGTCGCGCTCGGCCTCGTTGCGCCCGACGCCGAGATGTCGGACGCCGAGATCGCGCAGCTCATCTACACCCCCGGCTTCTCGACCGCCGAGCAGGTCACCGAACTCGCCGGCCGCGGCGTCGGCATGGACGTCGTGCGCTCCGAAGTCGTCGCGATGGGCGGTCGCATCGAGACCGCCACCGCCGCCGGTCAGGGCACCAGCTTCAAGCTCGTGCTGCCGCTGACCACCGCGGTGACGCAGGTCGTGATGCTGCGCTGCGGCGACACGCGCGTCGCGGTGCCGTCGACGCTGATCGAGCTCGTCAAGCGCGTGCCCGCCGACTCGCTCGAGCCGGCGTACCGCGAAGGTGCGATCGACCTCGGCGGCGACCGGCTGCCGTTCTTCTGGCTCGGCGCGCTGCTCGACGAGAGCGCGCGCAGCGCCCAGCCGGCGCGCAACGCGACGCTGGTCGTCGTGCGCAGCGCGCAGCAGCGCGTCGTGCTGCACGTCGACGAAGTCGTCGGCAATCAGGAAGCGGTGGTCAAGAACCTGGGCCCGCAGCTGTCGCGGCTGCCCGGTCTGGCGGGGATGACGCTGCTGGCCTCGGGCATGCCGGCGCTGATCTACAACCCGGTCGCGCTGGCCGCGGTGTATGGCGATGCGGCGCGCGAGCGCATGCGCGCGGGCCGCGCGTCGCAGGGCGCGGCCGCCGCGACGGTCGGCACCGGCGACGTCGCGCCGCTGGTGCTCGTCGTCGACGACTCGCTGACGGTGCGCCGCGTCACGCAGCGCCTGCTGGTGCGCGAGGGCTACCGCGTCGCGCTGGCCAAGGACGGCCTCGAGGCGCTCGAGCGGCTGGCCGACGAAATGCCGGCGGTCGTGCTCAGCGACATCGAGATGCCGCGCATGGACGGCTTCGACCTCGTGCGCAACCTGCGCGCCGACGCGCGCTGGCGCCATCTGCCGGTGATCATGATCACCTCGCGCATCGCGCAGAAGCACCGCGACGTGGCTGCGCAACTCGGTGTCGACCATTACCTCGGCAAGCCGTACTCGGAAGACGAGCTGCTCGAACTGGTCGGCCGCCACGCGCGACTGCCGGTCGCAGCCTGAGGGGCGGCGGCGCCGCGACCCGCTGCCGGGCCCCGGGATCACCCTGGGGCTGGCCACGGCTTTTGCCCGAACTCAATCAAACGTTTGATTCAGGGCTACGATGCGGTCATGGTTGCCGCATCGACGCCCGACGTTCCCACGGCCGCCGCGCCCGCCGGCGGCGAGCGTCACGCGACGCGCGAGCGCCTGCTGCGCGCCGGTCTGCGCCTGTTCGCGCAGCAGGGCTTCGCGAAGACCTCGACGCGCGAGATCGCCGAAGCCGCGGGCGTCAACGTCGCGGCGATCAGTTATTACTTCGGGGACAAGGCCGGGCTGTACCGCGCCGCATTCTTCGAGCCGCTGTGCGGGCGCGAGCGCGAGCCGGCGTGGCTCGACGCTGGCGCGGCGCTGACGCTCGAGCAGACGCTCGCCGCCTTCTACGCCGACCTGCTCGCGCCACTGGGCGATGGCGACACGCCGCGGCTGTGCATGAAGCTGCGCTTTCGCGAGATGTTCGAACCCACCGGCTTGTGGGACGAGGAGCTGCGGCGCGACATCGGACCGATGCACGCCGCGCTCGTCGCCGCGCTGCAGCGGCACTTCGCGCTCGCGCAGCCCGACGACGAGCTGCACCGCCTCGCGATCTGCATCGCCGGGCTCGGCGTGCACCTGCACGTCGGACGCGACATCGTCGATGCGCTGGCGCCGTCGCTGCTCACCGCAGCGGGGGCCGTCGGCGACTGGGCCGACCGCCTCGTGCGCTACGCACTCGCGATGGTCGAGGCCGAAGCGCGGCGTCGTGCCGGCTGTGCGCCCGGGGTGGCGCGATGACGCGCGTGCGCGCCGTGGCCGCAATCGCGCTGGCTGCCGCCGTGCTGCTCGCCGGCTGCGCCGCGCCGCGCCCGCCGGTGGCAACCGCCGAGGCGCCGGGGCGCTGGCACGCGCTCCTGCCCGCCGAGCCGGCAGCGGGCGACGCGGCGCCGCGCGCCGACCTCGCGCGCTGGTGGCAGCAGTTCGACGACCCGCGTCTGGCCGCGCTCGTCGCCGAGGCGCAGGCGTCGAGTCCGACGCTGGCCGCGGCGGCTGCGCGCATCGCACAGGCGCGCGCCGCGCGCGCCGGCGTCGACGCGCGCGCGTGGCCGGCGCTCGACGCCAACGCGAGCGCCTTGCGCGGCCGGCCGGACCTCGCGTCGCCGACCGCGACGCGGCTCGGCGCCGAGCTGCGCGCGAGCTGGGAGCTGGATCTCTTCGGCCGCCTCGACGCCGCCGACGACGCCGCGCGGGCGCGCGTCGACGCCACGCGCGCCGACTGGCACGCCGCGCGCGTCGCGCTCGCGGCCGAAGTCGGCACCAGCTACGTCGCGCTGCGCGCTTGCGAGGCGCTGCTCGACCCGCTGCGCGCCGACGCACGCTCGCGCGAAGAGACCGCGCGGCTGGCGACGCTGGCTGCCGAGGCCGGTTTTCGCGCGCCGGCGGCGGCCGACCTGGCGCGCGCGAGTGCGGCGCAGGCGCGCTTCCAGGCCGAGGCGCAGCAGCAGCGCTGCGAGCTCGAACTCAAGGCGCTCGTCGCGCTGACCGGCGCCGACGAGGCGCGGCTGCGCGACGCGCTGGCCGAAGGTCGTGCCCGCGTGCCGCGCCCGGCGGCGATCGCCGTCGATCGCGTGCCGGCGCAGGCGCTCGCGCCGCGCCCCGACCGCGCGGCGGCCGCGCAGCGCGTGGCCGCCGCCGCGGCCGAGGTCGGCCAGGCCGACGCCGAGCGCTACCCGCGTGTCACGCTGGCCGGCGCCGTCGGGCCGGCGCGGCTCGATGCGGGCGCGCTCGCGACGCAGGGCACGACGTGGTCGCTCGGGCCGCTGCAGGTCACGCTGCCGGTGTTCGACGCCGGCGCGCGCGCCGCCGGCGTCGACGCGGCGCGCGCGCGCTACGACGAAGCGCGCGCGCAGTACGCGGCGGCGCTGCGGCAGGCGGTGCGCGAGGTCGAATCGGCCCTCGTGACGCTGCAGGGCACCGCCGCGCGCGCGCTCGATGCGCAGCGCGCCAGCGACGGCTACGAGGCCTCGCTGCGCGCCACCGAAGGGCTGTACCGCGGCGGGCTGGCCAGCCTGTTCGAGCTCGAGGACGCGCGCCGCACCGCACTGGCCGCGCGCCGCGACGTGGTCGAGCTCGAGCGCGAGCGCGTCACCGCGTGGATCTCGCTGTACCGGGCGCTCGGCGGTGGCTGGACGCCGACCGACGACGCCCCGACCGTCGCCCCATCCGCTTCGGACGACGGCACCGCCGTCGCCCGCCCTTCACGATGAACGAGACCTCTTCGCCCCCCGTCGCCCCGGCGACACGCCGCCGCACGCTGCTCGCCGCCGGCGCGGCGGCGGCCACCGTCGCCGCCACCGCCGCGATCGCGCTGTCGGTGCGCGCGGCCGACAACGCCAACGGCCCGCCGGCCGCCCCCGCAAGGCCCGCGCTGACGGTGACCGTCACGCAGCCGCAGCGCGTCGACTGGCCGCTCGTCGTCACCGCCAACGGCAGCATCGCCGCGTGGCAGGAGGCCAGCGTCGGCACCGAGGCGAACGGGCTGCGGCTCGCGCAGGTGCGGGTCAACGTCGGCGACGCCGTCAAGCGTGGCCAGGTGCTGGCCACGTTCGCCGCCGACACGGTGCAGGCCGAGCTGCTGCAGACCCGCGCCGCGGTCGCCGAGGCCGAGGCGATGCTGGCCGAGGCGTCGGCCAACGCGCAGCGCGCGCGCGAGCTGCAGGCCACCGGGGCCTTGAGCGCGCAGCAGATCAACCAGTACCTGACGGCCGAGCGCACCGCGCAGGCGCGGCTCGAGGCGCAGCGCGCCGCGGCGAAGGCGCAGGAGCTGCGCCTGGCGCAGACACAGGTGCGTGCGCCCGACGACGGCGTGATCTCGGCGCGCAGCGCCACCGTTGGCGCCGTGCTGCCGGCGGGCACCGAGCTGTTCCGCCTGATCCGACAGGGCCGGCTCGAGTGGCGCGCCGAGGTGCCGGCACCGAGCCTGGCGGCGATCCGCCCCGGGCAGCGTGCGAGCGTGACGCCGGCCGGCGGCACGCCGATCGAAGGCCGCGTGCGCGTCGTCGCGCCCACCGTCGACGCGGCCACGCGCAACGGCCTCGTCTACGTCGACCTGCCGCGCGGTGCTGCCGGCGCGAAGGCCGGCATGTTCGCCAGTGGCGAGTTCGAGATCGGCCGCGCGAGCGCGCTGACGCTGCCGCAGGGTGCCGTGCTACTGCGCGAAGGCTTCCACTACGTGTTCGTCGTCGGCGACGACGCGCGCGTGCGCCAGGTCAAGGTCGAGGTCGGCCGCCGCCAGGGCGACCGCATCGAAGTGCGCGCCGGGCTCGACGCCGGCGCGCGCGTCGTCGCCAGCGGCGGCGCGTTCCTCGCCGACGGCGACGCGGTGCGCGTCGTCGCGACGCCGTGACGGGGGTGCGATGAACGTCTCGGCGTGGAGCATCCGCAACCCGATCCCGGGCGTGATGCTGTTCGTGCTGCTCACGCTGGTGGGGCTGCTGGGCTTCCGCCAGATGAAGATCCAGAACTTCCCCGACATCGACCTGCCCACCGTCACGGTGACGGCGTCGCTGCCCGGCGCGTCGCCGGCGCAGCTCGAGACCGAGGTCGCGCGCAAGATCGAGAACGCGGTGGCGACGATCCAGGGCGTCAAGCACATCTACGCCCAGGTGCAGGACGGCACCGCGACGATCACGGTCGAGTTCCGCCTCGAGAAGCCGACGCAGGAGGCGCTCGACGACGTGCGCGACGCCGTCAGCCGCATCCGCGCCGACCTGCCGGGTGACCTGCGCGACCCGGTGATCGCGAAGATGGAGCTGTCGGGCTCGCCGATCCTGACCTACACGGTCGCGTCGGCGCGCATGGACGACGAGGCGCTGAGCTGGTTCGTCGACGACCGCGTCACGAAGGCGATGCTCGCGGTGCCCGGCGTCGGCAGGGTCGCGCGCGTGGGCGGCGTCACGCGCGAGGTGCGCGTCGAGCTCGACCCGGCCAAGCTGCTCGCGCTCAATGCCACCGCCGCCGAGATCTCGCGCCAGCTGCGCAGCGTGCAGCAGGAGGCCTCGGGCGGTCGCGTCGACTTGGGCGGCGCCGAGCAGACCGTGCGCACGATCGCCACCGTCGCGTCGGCCGACGAGCTCGCGCAGCTGCAGGTCACGCTGGCCGACGGGCGGCGCATCCGCCTCGCCGAGGTCGCCACCGTCACCGACACGGTGGCCGAGCCGCGCAGTGCCGCGCTGCTGAACGGCCAGCCGGTGGTCGGCTTCGAGATCACGCGCAGCCGCGGCGCCGGCGAGGTCGAGGTCGCCGCCGGCGTGCGCGCCAAGGTCGACGCGCTGCGCGCGCAGCACCCCGACGTCGTCTTCACCGAAGCGTTCAACTTCGTCGACCCGGTGCAGGAGAACTACGACGGCTCGATGTGGCTGCTCTACGAGGGCGCGTTCCTCGCGATCGTCGTCGTCTGGTTCTTCCTGCGCGACTGGCGCGCGACGCTGGTGGCGGCCACCGCGCTGCCGCTGTCGATCCTGCCGGCCTTCGGCGTGATGTGGCTGATGGGCTTCACCGTCAACGTCGTCACGCTGCTCGCGCTGTCGCTGGTGGTGGGCATCCTCGTCGACGACGCCATCGTCGAGATCGAGAACATCACGCGCCACCTGCGCATGGGCAAGACGCCGTACCAGGCGGCGATGGAAGCGGCCGACGAGATCGGCCTGGCGGTGATCGCGACCACGTTCACGCTGATCGCCGTGTTCCTGCCCACCGCGTTCATGAGCGGCGTGCCGGGCAAGTTCTTCGTCCAGTTCGGCTGGACGGCGGCGATCGCGGTGTTCTTCTCGCTCGTCGTCGCGCGCATGCTCACGCCGATGATGGCGGCATACCTGCTGCACGCGCCGAAGAAGGTGCACGACACGCCGCGCTGGATCACCAGGTATCTCGGCTGGGCGCGCTGGTGCCTGAAGCACCGCGTCGCGACGCTGCTCGGCGCGGCGGTGTTCTTCTTCGGCTCGTTCGCGCTCGTGCCGCTGCTGCCCACCGGCTTCATCCCGCCCGACGACCTGAGCCAGACGCAGGTCAGCCTCGAGCTGCCGCCGGGCAGCACGTTCGCTCAGACGCTCGCCACCGCAGAGCGCGCGCGCGAGATCGTGCAGCGTCACCCGCACGTGAAGCTGGTCTACACCGCCGTCGGCGGTGGCGCGACCGGCAGCGACCCGTTCACGCCCGGCGGCGCGCCCGAGGTGCGCAAGGCCACGCTGACGATCAACATGACGCCGCGGCGCGAGCGCCCCGGCGTGCGCAAGCAGCAGATCGAGGCCGAGCTGCGCGACGCGCTCGCGGTGCTGCCCGGTGCGCGCGTGAAGGTCGGCTTCGGCGGCTCGTCGGAGAAGTACGTGCTCGTGCTCGCCGGCGAAGACGGCCGCGTGCTCGCCGAGCACGCACGCGTCGTCGAGCAGGAGCTGCGCACGATTCCCGGCATCGGCGCCGTCACGTCGAGTGCGGGGCTGACGCGGCCCGAGCTCGTCGTGCGGCCCGACCCGGCGCGCGCGGCCGACCTCGGCGTGACGGCGGCGGCGATCGCCGACACGCTGCGCATCGCCACCGCCGGCGACTACGAGCAGGCGCTGGCCAAGCTCAACCTCGCGCAGCGGCAGGTGCCCGTCGTCGTGCGGCTGCCGGCCGACGCGCGCGCCGACCTCGACCTGCTCGCGCGGCTGCCGGTGCCCGGCGCGCGCGGACCCGTGATGCTGGGCAACGTCGCGACGCTCGCGATCGAGAGCGGCCCGGCCGTGATCAGCCGCTACGACCGCCTGCGCAACGTGAACTTCGAGATCGAGCTGAACCAGCAGCCGCTCGGCGAGGTCGAGGCGCGCGCGCTCGCGCTGCCGAGCCTGCAGCAGCTGCCGCCTGGCGTGATCCAGACCACGATCGGCGACGCCGAGGCGATGAACGAGCTGTTCGCGAGCTTCGGCCTGGCGATGGCCACCGGCGTGCTGTGCATCTACATCGTGCTCGTGCTGCTGTTCAAGGATTTCGTGCAACCGGTGACGATCCTGGCGGCGCTGGTGCTGTCGGTGCCCGGCGCGTTCCTGGCTCTCTTCGTCACCGGCAAGGCGATCTCGATGCCGAGCATGATCGGGCTGATCATGCTGATGGGCATCGCGACGAAGAACTCGATCCTGCTCGTCGACTACGTGATCATCGCGCGCCGCGACCACGGCCTCGCGCGCTGGGATGCCGTGCTCGACGCCTGCCGCAAGCGTGCGCGTCCCATCGTGATGACGACGATCGCGATGGGCGCCGGCATGATGCCGATCGCGCTGGGCATCGGCGTCGACCCGAGCTTCCGCAGCCCGATGGCGATCGTCGTGATCGGCGGGCTGATCACGTCGACGTTCCTGAGCCTGCTCGTCGTGCCGGTGGTGTTCACCTACGTCGACGACGCCGTGCAGCGCGTGCAGCGCCTGTTCGGCCGCAAGCGGCGTGAGATCGACGGCCCGGCCGCGCCGGGCGAGGCCGCGGCCTGACGGCGTGAGGCCGCCTCAGCGCCGCGCCTTGACGACGGCGTAGCGCTGCAGCGTCTTCTCGCGCGCGGCGGCGTGGTCGACGATCGGCCGCGGGTAGTCGAGGCCGAGCCGCACGCCGGCGGCGTCGAGGTCGGCCGGCTTCGCGAGCCACGGCGCGTGGATCAGCTTGTCGGGCAGCTTCGCGAGCTGCGGCAGGTAGCGGCGGATGAAGCGGCCCTCGGGGTCGAACTTCTCGCTCTGCGCGACCGGATTGAAGATGCGGAAGTACGGCTGCGCGTCGCAGCCGGTCGAGGCGGCCCACTGCCAGCCGCCGTTGTTGGCGGCGAGGTCGAAGTCGTTGAGCTTCTCGGCGAACCAGGCTTCGCCGCGCCGCCAGTCGATGCCGAGGTCCTTGGTCAGGAAGCTCGCGCTGACCATGCGCAGCCGGTTGTGCATGTAGCCGGTCTGCGCGAGCTGGTGCATCGCGGCGTCGACGAGCGGGTAGCCGGTGCGGCCCTCGCACCAGGCGGCGAAGTGCTCGTCGGCGTGCCTGCCGTGCTCCCAGTGGATGCGGTCGTACTCGCGGCGGAACGCATGGCCGACGACGTGCGGGTGGTGGTACAGGATCTGGTGGTAGAAGTCGCGCCAGATCAGCTCGGACAGCCAGCCCTGCGCGCCGGC
Organism: Calidifontimicrobium sp. SYSU G02091; assembly: GCF_022631395.1. Lineage (NCBI taxonomy): Bacteria > Pseudomonadati > Pseudomonadota > Betaproteobacteria > Burkholderiales > Sphaerotilaceae > Azohydromonas > Calidifontimicrobium sp. SYSU G02091. The sequence goes on along the minus strand of NZ_JALBGB010000002.1, from coordinate 222,317 downwards.
CGAGCCGGCCTGCGCGCGCTGCCAGGCCTCGCGCGCGAGCCGCCGGATCGACACCGTGCCGAAGCGCAGGTGCGTGCCGAGGTAGCTCGGCCCCTTGACGGCGGGGTAGTCGCGCGTCTCGCGGTAGCGGTCGATGCGCTCGGCGAGGAAGTCCTCGAGCAGTTCGGCGGCACCTGCCGGGCCGGTGGGCAGGCGCAGCTGGTGCAGGTTGGTCGCTTCGAACCCGATCTCGGCCAGCGTCGGCACGCCGGCCCAGACGCGGCCGGTGGGCAGCGCGGGCGGCGCGGGCCGCGGCGCCAGCGCGGCGGCGTACTTCGCGACCGGGTACGCGCGCAGGTAGAACGGGTCGACCTTGGCGAGCCACGCGTTCTTGTACGGCGTGAACACCGAGAAGGGGCTGCCACCCTGCGTGAGCACCTCGTCGCGCTCGAAGATCACGTGGTCCTTGCTCGTGTGCAGCGCGATGCCGAGCTCCGACAGCCGCCCGCGCACCTGCGCGTCGCGCGCGAGCGCGTAGGGGTCGTCGTCGTGGCTCGCGTAGACGCCCTGCACGTGCAGCGCGTCGGCCAGCGCCGGCAGCACGTCGGCGGCGCGGCCGTGCGCGACGAGCAGACCGGCGCCGTCGACGCCGTGCGAGGCGGCCAGCGCGCGCAGCTCGGCGTCGACGCCGACGAGGCTGTCGCGGATGAACTCGACGCGCCGGTCGGCGCGCGGCAGCGCGTCGAGGATCGCGGTGTCGAACACGAACGCGCACCACACGCGCCGCGCCGCGCGCAGCGCGTGGTACAGCGCGGCGTGGTCGTCGACGCGCAGGTCGCGCCGCAGCCACACGAGGGCGGCGTCGAGCTCGCGTTCGGCAGTCGGATTCATGGGCCGGAGTGTGACGCGTGAATAGAATCCGCGCATGGGCGAGCGCCGCATCGACCTGACGAACCAGTTCCTGATCGCCATGCCCGGCATGGCCGACGACACGTTCGCCGGCGCCGTCGTCTACCTGTGCGAGCACACCGACAAGGGCGCGCTCGGGCTGGTGATCAACAAGCCGATCGACATCAAGCTGAAGAACCTGTTCGAGAAGGTCGACCTCACGCTCGATCGCGACGACCTCGCCGACGAGCCGGTCTACTTCGGAGGGCCGGTGCAGACCGAACGCGGCTTCGTGCTGCACGAGAAGCTCGGCACCGACGGCAGCCCGTACAACTCGACGCTCGAGATCCCCGGTGGGCTCGAGATGACGACGAGCCGCGACGTGCTCGAGGCGATGTCCGCCGGGGGCGGGCCGAAGCGCGTGCTCGTCACGCTGGGCTACAGCGGCTGGGGCGCCGGCCAGCTCGAAGACGAGATCGGCCGCAACGGCTGGCTGACGGTGCAGGCCGACCCGCAGATCATCTTCGACACGCCGGCCGAGCAGCGCTACGAGCGCGCGGTGCGCCTGCTGGGCATCGACCCGCGCATGCTGTCGCAAGACGCGGGACATGCATGAACTGACCCCCCCCGAAGCGCCTTCGGCGCCTCCCCCCCGAGGGGGGCGCCGCCGGTGGACCGGCAGAGCCGGACCCACGGCGGCCGCTGGAAGGGTCGCGGGCTGCGCCCGGCTCCCCGGTTCCTTGGCGCGATGACGGCACCGGGTGCATCGACGACCCGGCCTCTGAGCTTTCTCGCTTTCGATTTCGGGACCCGACGCGTGGGCGTCGCCGTGGGCAACTCGCTGCTCGGGCAGGCGCGGGCGTTGACGACGATCGCGGCCGAGGGCGACGCGCGCTTCGCCGCGATCGCGCGGCTGATCGACGAGTGGCGCCCCGACGCGCTCGTCGTCGGCGTGCCGTTCCACCCCGACGGCGCGGCGCACGACAATACGCGGCGCGCGCAGCGCTTCGCGCGCCAGCTGCACGGACGCTTCCGGCTGCCGGTGCACGAAGTCGACGAGCGCTACACGACGACCGAGGCGATCGCTGGCCGCGCGGCCGACGTCGACGCGGCGTCGGCCGCGCTGATCCTCGACCAGTACCTGCGGGAGCACCCACGATGACGACGCTGACCCTCGACGCCGAAGCGCTGTACCGCGAGCTCGTGCACGGCGTGCGCCGGCTGCTCAAGCCCGGCGGCGTGCTGGTGGGCGTGTGGTCGGGCGGCGCGTGGCTCGCCGAGCGGCTGCAGGCCGACCTCGGCTTGCCCGGCGCGCCCGGCGTGATCAGCAGCTCGCTGCACCGCGACGACTTCGGCCAGCGCGGCATGGCCGCCGGCACCGACGCGACGAAGCTGCCGTTTGCCGTCGACGGCGCGCACATCGTGCTCGTCGACGACGTGCTCTACACCGGGCGCACGATCCGCGCGGTGATCAACGAGCTGTTCGACTTCGGCCGGCCGGCCAGCGTGCAGCTCGCGGTGCTCGTCGACCGCGGCGGGCGCGAGCTGCCGATCGAGGCCGGCTATGCGGCGGCCAAGGTCGTGCTGCCGAAGTCCCAGAAACTCTCGCTCGCGCGCGACCCGGCGGGCCTGTTCACGTTCGCCGTCGAAGCCAACGCCTGAAGGCCCGCCCGATGCTGTCGCGCCGCAACCCCCAGCTCAACAAGCACGGCGAGCTGATCCACCTGCTGTCGATCGAGGGCCTGCCCAAGGCCGTCGTCACGCAGATCCTCGACACCGCGGGCACGTTCCTGAGCGTGCACGAGCGCGAGGTCAAGAAGGTGCCGCTGCTGCGCGGCAAGAGCGTGTTCAACCTGTTCTTCGAGAACTCGACGCGCACGCGCACGACGTTCGAGATCGCGGCGAGCCGGCTGTCGGCCGACGTGATCAACCTCGACATCGCGCGCAGCAGCACGGCCAAGGGCGAGAGCCTGCTCGACACGATTGCCAACCTCTCGGCGATGCACGCCGACCTGTTCGTCGTGCGCCACAGCGAGAGCGGTGCGCCGTACCTGATCGCCGAGCACTGCGCGCCGCACGTGCACGTCGTCAACGCCGGCGACGGGCGCCACGCGCACCCGACGCAGGGGCTGCTCGACATGTACACGATCCGCCACTACAAGCGCGACTTCACGAACCTCGCGGTGGCGATCGTCGGCGACATCGTGCACTCGCGCGTCGCGCGCAGCGACATCCACGCGCTGACGACGCTGGGTGTGCCCGAGATCCGCGCGGTGGGCCCGAAGACGCTGGTGCCCGGCGACCTGCGCGCGATGGGCGTGCGCGTGTGCCACGACATGGCCGAGGGCATCCGCGACGCCGACGTGATCATCATGCTGCGGCTGCAGAACGAGCGCATGAGCGGCGCGATGCTGCCCAGCGCCGGCGAGTTCTTCAAGCACTACGGCCTGACGCCCGACAAGCTCGCGCTCGCGAAGCCCGACTGCATCGTGATGCACCCGGGGCCGATCAACCGCGGCGTCGAGATCGACTCCGCGGTGGCCGACGGCAGCCACAGCGTGATCCTGCCGCAGGTCACGTTCGGCATCGCGGTGCGCATGGCGGTGATGTCGATCATCGCGGGGAACGAGGCATGAAGATCCTGATCCGCAACGGCCGCGTGATCGACCCGGCGACCGGGCGCGACGAGATCGCCGACGTCGCGATCGCCGCCGGCCGCATCACGGCGATCGGCAGCGTGCCGCACGACTTCGAGCCGCAGCGCGTGATCGACGCCACCGGCCTCGTCGTCGCGCCGGGGCTCGTCGACCTCGCGGCGCGGCTGCGCGAGCCGGGGCACGAGCACGAGGGCATGCTCGAGAGCGAGCTCAACGCCGCCGCCGCCGGCGGCGTCACGAGCCTCGTGTGCCCGCCCGACACCGACCCGCCGCTCGACGAGCCGGGGCTCGTCGACATGCTCAAGTTCCGCGCGCGCAAGCTCAGCCTGTGCCGCCTGTTCCCGCTCGGCGCGCTGACGCGCGGGCTTGCGGGCGAGGCGCTGACCGAGATGGCCGAACTGACCGAGTCGGGCTGCGTCGGTTTCTCGCAGGCCGACGTCGCGCTGCGCGACACGCAGGTGCTGCTGCGTGCGCTGCAGTACGCGGCCACGTTCGGCTACACGGTGTGGCTGCGCCCGCAGGACGCGTGGCTCGGCAAGGGCGTGGCCGCCAGCGGCGCGGTGGCGACGCGGCTGGGCCTGTCGGGCGTGCCGGTGGCCGCCGAGACGGTCGCGCTGCACACGATCTTCGAGCTCGTGCGCGCCACCGGCTGCCGCGTGCACCTGTGCCGGCTGTCGAGTGCGGCCGGCGTCGCGCTCGTGCGCGCGGCCAAGGCCGAGGGGCTGCCGGTGACGGCCGACGTCAGCATCAACTCGCTGCACCTGACCGACGTCGACATCGGCTTCTTCAACCCGGCGATGCGGCTGGTGCCGCCGCTGCGCCAGGGCGCCGACCGCGACGCGCTGCGCGCCGGGCTGGCCGACGGCACGCTCGACGCGCTCGTGTCGGACCACACGCCGGTCGAGGGCGACCTGAAGACGCTGCCGTTCGGCGAGGCCGAGCCGGGCGCGACCGGCCTCGAGCTGCTGCTCGGGCTGGCGCTGAAGTGGGGCGCCGACACCGGCCTGTCGCTGGCCGACACGCTTGCGCGCGTGACGAGCCGGCCGGTGGCGGTGCTCGGCGACGCGCTGGGCTCGCTGGCCTCGAGCGCCGGGCGCCTGGTCGAAGGCGGCGTCGCCGACGTGTGCGTGTTCGACCCCGACGCGACCTGGGCCGTGACGCCGCAGGCGCTCGCGAGCCAGGGCAAGCACACGCCGTTCGCGTTCGCGTCGACGGGGATGGCGCTGCCGGGCGTCGTCGTCGCGACGCTCGTGGCCGGCACGGTCGCGTTCGAGGCGCGCGAGCACGCGGCGCTGGCGCGATGACACGCGCGCGGCAGCGGCGCGTCCTGCGCGGCGCATGACGCTGGCGAGGCGGCTGCGCGCCGCGTGGCGCCTCGCGCGTGCCGTCGTGCACGGGCTGCACGGGCTGGCCGTCGTGCTGTGGCGCTTCCCGTGGCTCGACGCGGCGGGGCGCCACGCACGCATCGCGTGGTGGGCGGCGGGCATGCTGCGCGCGCTCGGGCTGCGGCTGGACGTGCAGGGCACGTTCCGCCCGGCGGCCAAGCTGATCGTCGCCAACCACGTCTCGTGGCTCGACATCATGGCGATCCACGCCGTGTGTCCGCAGGCGCGCTTCGTCTCGAAGGCCGACGTGCGCCACTGGCCGCTCGTCAACCGCCTCGTCGACGCGGCCGGCACGCTGTACCTCGAGCGCGAGAAGCGCCGCGACGCGCTGCGCGTCGTGCACCAGATGGCCGACGCGCTCGCCGCCGGACAGACCGTGGCCGTGTTCCCCGAGGGCACGACGAGCGACGGCCACGGCCTGCTGCCGTTTCACGCCAACCTGCTGCAGGCGGCGATCGCGACCGCGACGCCGGTGCAGCCGGTCGCGCTGCGCTACGCCGATGCGACGCACGCCGTCAGCCCGGCGGCCGAGTTCACCGGCGACACGACGCTGGCGCAAAGCCTGTGGCGGCTCGCGTGCGGCGAGCAGCTGACGGTGCACGTGCGCGTGCTGCCGGCCACCGGCAGCGCGCACGCCGACCGCCGGGCGCTGGCCGAACTTGTGCGACAGTCGATCGCCGAAGCCCTCGCGCCGCACCTGGCCGAGCCGACCCCGACCGCCACCGCCTGCGCCGAGCCCCGATGAGCACCGCCACCCTGCGCCTGCGCCGCGTCGGCATCGACACCTTCCGCGAGAACGTCGCCTACCTGCACCGCGACTGCCCGGTCGTGCGCGCCGCCGGTTTCCAGGCGCTGGCCAAGGTGCGGGTGCAGGCCAACGGCCGCTCGATCCTCGCGGTGCTCAATGTCGTCGACGACGCGCGCATCGTCGACGTGTGCGAACTGGGCCTGAGCGAAGAGGCGTTCGCGCGCATCGGCGTGGCCGACGGGCACGAGGCGTCGATCGCGCACGCCGAGCCGCCGCGCTCGATCGCCGCGCTGCACCGCAAGATCTCGGGCGAGCGGCTGGGCCGCGACGACCTGCACGCGATCATCGGCGACATCGCGCAGGCGAGGTACTCCAAGGTCGAGCTCGCCGCCTTCGTCGTCGCGACGAACCAGTTCGAGCTCGACCGCGACGAGGTGCTGCACCTGACCGAGGCGATGATCGCCGTCGGGCGGCGCCTCGACTGGCGCCACGAGGTCGGCGCCGGGCCGGTGGTCGACAAGCACTGCATCGGCGGCATCCCCGGCAACCGCACGTCGATGCTGGTGGTGCCGATCGTCGCCGCGCACGGCATGCTGTGCCCGAAGACCTCGTCGCGCGCGATCACGTCGCCGGCGGGCACCGCCGACACGATGGACGTGCTCGCCGAGGTCGCGCTGCCGTTCGAGCGGCTGGTGGCGATCGTGCGCGAGACGCGCGGCTGCCTCGCGTGGGGCGGCACCGCCGAGCTCAGCCCGGCCGACGACATCCTGATCTCGGTCGAGCGGCCGCTGGCGATCGACTCGCCGGGGCAGATGGTCGCGTCGATCCTGAGCAAGAAGATCGCTGCCGGCTCGACGCACCTCGTGCTCGACATCCCGGTGGGCCCCAGCGCCAAGGTGCGCTCGATGCCCGAGGCGCAGCGGCTGAAGAAGCTGTTCGAGTACGTCGCCGCGCACCTCGGGCTGCAGCTCGACGCCGTGATCACCGACGGCCGCCAGCCGATCGGACGCGGCGTCGGGCCCGTGCTCGAGGCGCGCGACGTGATGCTCGTGCTCGAGAACCACCCCGACGCGCCGTCGGACCTGCGGCAGAAGGCGCTGCGGCTGGCCGGGCGCGTGATCGAGTTCGACCCCGACGTGCGCGGCGGCGAGGGCTACCGCATCGCGCGCGACATCCTCGACTCGGGCCGCGCGCTCGAGCGCATGAACGCGATCATCGACGCGCAGGGCCGGCGCACGCCGACGCTGGTGCCGGCGCCGCTGACGCACGAGGTCACCGCCGAGCGCGACGGCGTCGTCACCGCGATCGACAACCTGCGCATCGCGCGCATCGCGCGGCTGGCTGGCGCGCCGCAGGTGCCCGACGCCGGCATCGCGCTGCTGAAGAAGCTCGGTGAGCGCGTCGCGGCCGGCGAGCCGCTGTACCGCGTGCACGCGCGCTACGAGGCCGACCTCGCGTTTGCGCGCGAACTCGCCGGCAGCGACGGCGGCTACCGTCTCGGCGACGCGAGCGAACTGCCGCGCGACTACGCCGGCTTCGGCGGGCACGGGGCGGCGTGGTGACGGCGCTGCTCGCGTTCGACGACGAAGCGGCGCTCGCGCGCGCGCTCGGCGCGGCGCTCGGCATCACGCCGCAGTTCGTCGCGCGCCACCGCTTCCCCGACGGCGAGACGCGGCTGACGCTGCCGGCCGTGCTGCCGCCGCAGGTCGTGCTGCTGCGCGGGCTGCAGCAGCCCAACGAGAAGCTCGTCGAGCTGCTGCTCGCCGCCGCCGGCGCGCGCGAGCTCGGCGCGCGCCACCTGACGCTGGTCGCGCCGTACCTGGCCTACATGCGGCAGGACATGGCGTTCCACCCGGGCGAGGTCGTCAGCCAGCGCCACGTCGGCGCGCTGCTGGCCGGCGCATTCGACACCGTCGTCACCGTCGATCCGCACCTGCACCGCGTCGCGTCGCTCGACGAGGTGCTGCCCGGGCGGTGCGGCATCGCGCTGTCGGCCGCGCCGCTGCTGGGCGAGTGGATCGCATCGCGCATCGAGCAGCCGGTGCTGATCGGCCCCGACGAGGAGGCTGCGCAGTGGGTGCAGGCGGCGGCGCGCGCGCACGGCTTCGCGGCCGGCGTCGGGCGCAAGCACCGGCGCGGCGACCGCGACGTCGCCATCGAGCTGCCGCCGCTCGCGCTGGATGGGCGTGCCGTCGTGCTGCTCGACGACGTCGCGAGCACCGGCCACACGCTGGCGGTGGCCGCGCGCGAGGCCTTGGCGCACGGTGCCGCCAGCGTCGACGTGGCCGTCACGCACGCGCTGTTCGTCGGCGATGCGGTCGCGTCGCTGCACGCAGCCGGCGTGCGCCACGTCTGGAGCACCGACTGCGTGCCGCACGCGAGCAACGTGGTGTCGGTCGCGCCGCTGCTGGCGGCTGCGCTGCGCGCTGCCGCCGACGGCCGGTGACCGGCGGCACAGGTGCCGTCTCAGGCCCGGCCCTGCGCGGCGACCGCGGCGGCGGCCTTCGCGGCCGCCTCGGGGTCGCCGAGGTAGTAGCTGCGGATCGGCTTGAGGTCGGCGTCGAGCTCGTAGACGAGCGGGATGCCGTTGGGGATGTTCAGCCCGACGATGTCGGTGTCGCTGATGCCGTCGAGGTATTTGACGAGCGCGCGCATGCTGTTGCCGTGCGCCGAGATCAGCACGCGCTGGCCGGCGCGGATCGCCGGCGCGAGGCGCTCGTTCCAGCACGGGATCACGCGCGCGACGGTGTCCTTCAGGCACTCGGTCAGCGGGATCTGCTCCGGCGCGAGCTTGGCATAGCGCGGGTCGTGGCGCTGGCCGCGCGGGTCGTCGGGGGCGAGCGGCGGCGGCGGCACGTCGTAGCTGCGGCGCCACACGAGCACCTGTTCGTCACCGTACTGGCGCGCCGTCTCGGCCTTGTTCAGCCCCTGCAGACCGCCGTAGTGGCGCTCGTTGAGGCGCCAGTCGTTGACCACCGGCAGCCACGTGCGGTCGAGTTCGTCGAGCGCATACCACAGCGTCCAGATCGCGCGCTTGAGCACCGAGGTGTAGGCGACGTCGAAGTCGTAGCCCGCCTCGCGCAGCAGCCGCCCCGACTCGCGCGCCTGCGCGACGCCGGTGTCGGTCAACGGCACGTCGGTCCAGCCGGTGAAGCGGTTGTCGCGGTTCCAGGTCGATTCGCCGTGGCGGATCATCACCAGCTTGTACATGGCGCGCGCGTCGGTGGGAAAGGGGCGCGAATTCTATAATTCGCAGCTTCGCCAAAGCCTTCGTCTCCTCCGTGCTGGACTTCCTGCTGCAGAACTGGATGCTCGTGCTCGTGGCCCTCGTCTCGGGCGGCATGCTGCTGTGGCCGGCACTCGGGCGCGGCGGGCCCGGCGCCGTGACGGTCAACGAGGCCGTGCAGCTGATCAACCGCGAGAAGGCGGTGCTGATCGACGTGTGCGAGCCGTCGGAGTACGCCGCCGGCCACGCGGTGGGCGCGCGCAGCGTGCCGCTGGGCACGCTCGAGACGAGCAAGGCGCTGCCGAGCAACAAGACGCTGCCGCTCGTCGTCGTGTGCCAGAGCGGCGCGCGCGCGTCGCGCGCGGTGGGCGTGCTGCGCAAGCTCGGCTACGAGAACGCGCGCGTGCTCGCCGGCGGCATGGGCGCGTGGCGAGAGGCCAACATGCCGATCGAGAAATCGTCCTGAGGCGCGCGGCGCGGCTTGGGCCGACACCGTGCCGGGTTTTGCCGCCGCCGTGACAATGCGGTGACAGCCGTCCGGGGAGGCGGCATCGCGAGTCCAAGATGAACCGAGTGAGGATGTACACGACGGCGGTGTGCCCGTACTGCGTGCGCGCCAAGCAGCTGCTGCGCCAGCGCGGTGTCGAGGACATCGAGGAGATCCGCGTCGACCTCGATCCCGCGCAGCGCGTCAAGATGATGGAGCTCACCGGCCGGCGCACCGTGCCGCAGATCTTCATCGGCGACACGCACGTCGGCGGCTGCGACGACCTGATCGCGCTCGACCAGCGCGGCGGCCTCGTGCCGATGCTCGGCGCGGGCTGAGCCCGCCCGGGCGCCGCGCGGCGCTCGGCGATAATCGGTGCGTCCGCCCGCGACTTCGCGGGCTTTGTTTCGTGAAAGCACGCCATGGCCGAGCAAGACGCACAACCGGTATTCAACATCCAGCGCATGTACCTGAAGGACTTGTCGCTGGAGCAGCCCAACTCGCCGCGCATCCTGCTCGAGCAGGCGCAGCCGCACGTCGACATCAACCTCGGCGTGTCGGCCGAGCCGATCGCCGACGGCATCTACGAGGTCTGCGTGACCGCGACGGTGACGACGCGCGTGCAGGACAAGACGCTGTTCCTCATCGAGGCCAAGCAGGCTGGCATCTTCGAGATCCGCAACCTGCCCGACGACCAGATGCAGGCCATCATCGGCATTGCGTGCCCGGGCATGATCTATCCGTACCTGCGCGCGATCGTCTCCGATATCTGCACGCGCGCTGGCTTCCCGCCGGTGATCCTGTCGGAAGTCAACTTCCAGGCGATGTTCGAGGCGCAGCGCCAGCAGCAGCTCGGCGGCAACGGCAGCGGCGTCATCGCCAGCGCCTGAGTGCCGCGGCGCGCGCGCCGTATTCGCCCGCCGTACCCGACGCTTCTCCCGCCATGCGCATCAGCGTGCTCGGCGCCGGCGCCTGGGGCACCGCGGTGGCGGTGCACGCGGCGTCGCAGCACGACGTGCTGCTGTGGGGTCGCGACGCGGCGCAGGTCGCGTCGATGCAGCGCGAGCGGCGCAACGAGCGTTACCTGCCCGGCGTCGCGCTGCCTGCGGCACTGGCGCTGGGCGCCGACCTCGACGCGGCGCTCGCGCACGCGCGCGACGGGCTGGCCGTGATCGCGACGCCGATGTCGGCGCTGGCGTCGATGCTCGCCGTCGTGCCTGCCAGCGCCGGCGTGCTGTGGCTGTGCAAGGGCTTCGAGGCTGGCAGCGGGCGGCTCGGTCACGAGATCGCGCAGGCGCTGCGCCCGGGTCTGCGCGGCGGCGTGCTGTCGGGGCCGAGCTTCGCCGAGGAGGTCGCGCGCGGGTGCCCGACCGCGCTCGTCGCGGCCAGCCACGACGCGACGCTCGGCGAGCAGGCCGTGGCCGCGTTCCACGGCGGCACGCTGCGCGTCTACACGTCGGACGACCCGGTCGGCGTCGAGGTCGGCGGCGCGGTCAAGAACGTGATGGCGATCGCCACCGGCGTGTGCGACGGCCTGCAGCTCGGCCAGAACGCGCGTGCGGCGCTGATCACGCGCGGGCTGGCCGAGATGACGCGCCTGGGCGTCGCGCTCGGCGCGCGCGCCGAGACTTTCATGGGCCTGTCGGGCCTCGGCGACCTCGTGCTGACGGCCACCGGCGACCTGTCGCGCAACCGGCGCGTCGGGTTGCGGCTGGCCGCTGGCGAATCGCTGCCCGACATCCTGGCCGCGCTGGGCCACGTCGCCGAAGGCGTCTACAGCGCGCGCACCGTGCTCGCGCGTGCACGCGCGCTCGGCGTCGCGATGCCGATCACCGAAGCGGTGGTCGCGCTGCTCGACGGCACGCTGACGCCAGCGCAGGCCGTCGAGCGCCTGATGTCGCGGCAGGCGCGCGCCGAGGGCGACGCGCGCAGCGAGCGCGTCGCCGACCGCTGACGCGGTCAGACGCTGCCTTCGTAGCCGCAGCGTCGCCACGCCTCGAACACCGCGACGGCGACGGCGTTGCTCAGGTTCAGGCTGCGCTGGCCGGCGCGCATCGGCAGCCGCAGCCTCTGCGCGGGCGCGAAGCGATCGAGCACGTCGGCCGGCAGTCCGCTGTCCTCGCGGCCGAACACGAGCCAGTCGCCGCGGCGCCAGTCGACGTCGTCGAAGCGCCGTTCGGCGCGCGTCGTGAACGCGAAGCAGCGCAGCGGCGGCGGTGCGCACTCGCTGCACAGCGCCGCCCACGATGCGTGGCGCCGCACGTCGGCCCACTCGTGGTAGTCGAGGCCGGCGCGCCGCAGCAGCCGGTCCTCCATTGCGAATCCCAGCGGCTCGACCAGGTGCAGCGTGCAGCCGGTGTTGGCCGCCAGGCGGATCACGTTGCCGGTGTTCGGCGGGATCTGCGGCTGCACGAGCACGAGGTGGAACATCGCGCGGCGCCCCGTTCAAGCGTCGTCGGGCCGAGGCGTGCGCGCCAGCGCCCACACCTGCACCTCGGCCGCGCCGGCGTCGTGCAGCGCGCGCGTGGCTTCGGCCACCGTGGCGCCGGTGGTCATCACGTCGTCGACGAGGGCGATGCGCCGGCCCCGCACGCGGTGCGCTTGCGCCGGCTCGACACCGAAGGCACCGCGCACCGCGGCCGCCCGTGCCTCGCGCGGCAGCTCGGCCACGTGCGGCGTCTCGATCCAGCGCTGCAGCACGTCAAACCGGGCCGGCAGCGCGAGCCGGTGCGCGACGCGCCGCGCGAGCTCCCACGCCTGGTTGTAGCCGCGCTCCGCGAGTCGCCGCGGTGCCAACGGCACCGGCAGCAGCAGGTCCACGCCGGCGGCGGCGTCGCGGCAGGCGGCCGCGAGCAGCTGCGCCAGTGCCGGCGCGCGATCGAGCCCGCCCGCGAACTTGAACGCGGCGATCGCGTCGGACCACGGGAAGGCGTAGTCGACGGCGGCGAGCGCGGCGGCGAACGGCGGTGGCGCGCGAAGGCAGTCGGCGCACGTCGAGACGCCCTGCGGCACCGCGATCGCGCAGCGCACGCAGCGCGGGCGCGCCGCGGCGAAGCGTGCGACGCAGTCGCCACAGCAGCGCGCGTCGCTCCACTGGCGGCAGACGATGCAGCGGCTTGGCCAGTGCAGGGTGGACAGGGGCGGCCGCAGCGCGTGCATCGGCTCAATATACTGACCGTCGAGGCGATGCGATGCGCCGTCTTGCCGATCCTGCCGTGCCTTCGCGTCCCGTCGACTCCACCGCCCTTGCGCGCATCGTGCGCCGGCTCGCGGCCGCGCCGGCGGCACCGTGGCTGCACACCGAAGTGGCGCGCCGCATGGGCGAGCGGCTGGCGCTGATCCTGCGCACGCCGGATTCGGTGTTGCAGTGGTGGGGCGGCGGTGGCGGCAGCGACGACGTGCTCGCTGCGGCTTACCCCGCAGCGCGGATGTGGAGCGTCGAGCCCGGTGCCGAGGCGGTGCGCCGGCGCGACGCCGCGCTGCGCAGGCCGTGGTGGTCGGCGCGGCGCTGGACCACGGCGACGCCCGTCGTGCTCGACGAGGCCGACACCGTGACGGCGCGCGTCGGGTTGCTGTGGTCGAACATGGCGCTGCACTGGATGGCCGATCCGCGCGCGACCTTCGCACGGTGGAAGCGCACGCTGGCCGACGACGGCTTCCTGATGTTTTCGACCTGCGGCCCCGACACGCTGGCCGAGCTGCGCGCGCTGTACCGCGAGCACGGCTGGCCGTCACCGGCGGCCGACTTCGTCGACATGCACGACCTCGGCGACATGCTCGTCGAGGCCGGCTTCGCGGATCCCGTGATGGACCAGGAGCAGATCGTGCTGACCTGGCCCGACGCCGAGTCGGCCCTCGCCGAATTGCGACTGCTCGGCGGCAACGCCGATCCCCGGCGCTGGCCCGCGCTGCGCACGCCGCGCTGGCGACGCGAGCTGTGCGACGCACTCGCTGCGCGCCGCGACGCGCAGGGGCGCATCCGGCTGCGCTTCGAGATCGTCTACGGCCATGCGTTCAATGCGCCGCCGAGGGCCAAAGTGGCGGCACGCACCGAGGTCGCGCTCGACGACTTCCGTGCAATGACACGACGTCCTTCGCCGTCAACCGGGAAAGACCGCATATGAGTGTGCGCTAGAATTCTTTGCGAGAGGTTGCGAGAGATCAAAGTGATCGGAGCCACGCGATGTCATCGCGCGGCGTTCGGCGGGTCAGCAGTTCCATCCCGAGCCCCACGTCGCGTCATGAGCATCGCCGTCGCTTCGAGTCCGTGGTCGACAGCGTCGACCGCCGCCGCTTGGTCGGTGCGCGAGGTGTCGGGAGGCCAAGGTGTGGAGTGGGTGCTGCGGCGCAACTGTTCGATGACGCCGCGGCAGGTGATGGGGGTTTACCTGTCGCTGTGCGCCGTTTCGTCGGTGATCGCGACGGTGTTCTGGTGGCACGGGGCATCGGCGGTTCTGTGGTTCGCCGGTCTCGAGCTGTCGGCGGTCGGCGTCGCGTGGCTGGTGTATGCCTGTCACGCCACCGACCGCGAGACGATCACGGTCGAGCGCGGCGTCGTGCGCGTCGAGCACCGGTGCGGCCGGCGCGTCGAACAGGTGCAGTTCGACCCGACCTGGCTGCGCGTCGAGCCGGCGGGGGGTCTGGTCGAACTGTCGGCGCCGGGCGGGCGGGTGCGCGTGGGGCGCTACCTGCGCACGCAGTGTCTGCCGGCGTTGGTGCAGGAACTGCGGCGCGCGGTGCAGTGGAGCAGTGGATGCGCGCCATGGGCGAGCAGCGGACGTGAATGGGTAACGGGAACGCAGAGCAAGTGACGATGACGACGACGATGCAACTCGCCAGCCGCCTGCGCGGTGCGGCGTTCGGGCTGACGGCGCTGGCGGCCGCGCCGGTGTGGGCTCAGGTCAACAACCTCGCGGGCGGTCCGGCCGTCAATCAGCTCAACCTGCCGGTGCCGGCGACGCGCATCGCCGCCGACATCGAGTGGCTGCACTGGATGATGCTGGTCATCTGCGCGGTGATCTTCGTCGTCGTTTTCGGCGTGATGTTCTATTCGATCATCAAGCACCGCAAGTCGGTCGGCCACAAGCCGGCGAACTTCCACGAGAGCGTCGCCGTGGAGATCGCGTGGACGGTGGTGCCGTTCCTGATCGTCATCGCGATGGGCGCGATGGCCACCAAGACGGTCGTCGCGCAGAAGGACACGAGCAACGCCGACCTGACGATCAAAGTCACCGGCTACCAGTGGAAGTGGGGCTACGACTACCTCAAGGGCGAGGGCGAGGGCATCGGCTTCCTGTCGACGCTCGACGCGTCGCACCGCGAGGCGTCCGACAGCGGCAAGCCGCCGGCGATGGACGACTACCTGCTCAAGGTCGACAACCCGCTCGTCGTGCCGGTGGACAAGAAGATCCGCATCGTCACCACCGCCAACGACGTGATCCATGCCTGGATGGTGCCGGCCTTCGGCGTCAAGCAGGACGCGATCCCCGGCTTCGTGCGCGACAACTGGTTCCGTGCGACGAAGACCGGCGACTTCTACGGCCAGTGCGCCGAGCTGTGCGGCAAGGAGCACGCGTTCATGCCGATCCACGTCAAGGTGGTCACGCAGCAGGAATACTCGCAGTGGGTCGCGGCGAAGAAGGCCGAGATGCAGGCGGCCGCCGACGACCCGAACAAGACGTGGGAACTGGCCGACCTGATCGCGCGTGGCGAGAAGGTCTACGCGGCCAACTGCGCGGCCTGCCACCGCGCCGACGGCAAGGGGGCCGGCCCGATCAAGCCTCTCGACGGCAGTGCGATCGTCACCGGCGATCCGGCCGCGCAGATCGCGATCCTGCTCAACGGTGCCGCCAACGGTGCGATGCCGGCGTGGCGCCAGCTGTCGGACACCGAGATCGCCGCCGTCATCACCTACACCAAGAACGCGTGGAGCAACAAGACGGGCAAGCTGGTCCAGCCTGCCGAGATCGTTGCCGCCCGCAAGTAAGTCCGTTCGTCGCAGAGGGAACCCCATGAGCGCTGTCCTCGACCACCCCGCCGGTCACGCCCACGACCACGCCCACGATCACCCCCACGGCTGGCGCCGCTGGGTGTTCGCGACGAACCACAAGGACATCGGCACGCTGTACCTGCTGTTCAGCTTCACGATGCTGATGATCGGCGGCGTGCTCGCGCTGGGCATCCGCGCCGAGCTGTTCCAGCCGGGCCTGCAGTACGTCAACCCCGAGCTGTTCAACCAGCTCACGACGATGCACGGCCTGATCATGGTGTTCGGCGCGATCATGCCGGCCTTCGTCGGCTTCGCGAACTGGATGATCCCGCTGCAGATCGGCGCGTCGGACATGGCGTTCGCGCGCATGAACAACTTCAGCTTCTGGCTGATGATCCCGGCGGCGATCATGCTGGTGGCGTCGTTCTTCATGCCCGGCGGCGCGCCGGCCGCGGGCTGGACGCTGTACGCACCGCTGACGCTGCAGATGGGCCCGTCGATGGACGCCGGCATCTTCGCGATGCACATCCTCGGCGCCAGCTCGATCATGGGCTCGATCAACATCATCGTCACGATCCTGAACATGCGCGCGCCGGGTATGACGCTGATGAAGATGCCGCTGTTCGCGTGGACGTGGCTGATCACCGCCTACCTGCTGATCGCCGTGATGCCCGTGCTCGCCGGCGCGATCACGATGACGCTGACCGACCGCCACTTCGGCACGTCGTTCTTCAACCCCGCCGGCGGCGGTGACCCGGTGATGTACCAGCACATCTTCTGGTTCTTCGGGCACCCCGAGGTCTACATCATGATCCTGCCGGCGTTCGGCATCGTCAGCGCCATCGTGCCGGCCTTCGCGCGCAAGAAGCTGTTCGGCTACACGTCGATGGTCTACGCGACGGCGTCGATCGCGATCCTGTCGTTCATCGTCTGGGCGCACCACATGTACACCACCGGCATGCCGGTGACGGGCCAGCTGTTCTTCATGTACGCGACGATGCTGATCGCGGTGCCCACCGGCGTGAAGATCTTCAACTGGGTCGCCACGATGTGGAAGGGCTCGATGACCTTCGAGACCCCGATGCTGTGGGCCGTGGGCTTCATCTTCGTGTTCACGATGGGCGGCTTCACCGGCCTGATCCTGTCGATGGCGCCGATCGACCAGCAGCTGCACGACACCTACTACGTCGTCGCGCACTTCCACTACGTGCTGGTCGCCGGCTCGCTGTTCGCGATGTTCGCCGGCGTCTACTACTGGGGTCCGAAGTGGACCGGCGTGATGTACAACGAGACGCGCGGCAAGATCCACTTCTGGGGTTCGATGATCTTCTTCAACCTCACGTTCTTCCCGATGCACTTCCTCGGCCTGGCCGGCATGCCGCGCCGCTACGCCGACTACCCGATGCAGTTCGCCGACTTCAACGCGATCGCCTCCGTCGGTGCGTTCGGCTTCGGGCTGATGCAGGTCTACTTCTTCTTCGCCGTCGTGCTGCCGATGATGCGCGGCCAGGGCGAGAAGGCGCCGCAGAAGCCCTGGGAAGGTGCCGAGGGCCTCGAGTGGGAAGTGCCGTCGCCGGCGCCGTTCCACACCTTCGAGACGCCGCCCAAGCTCGATGCGACGGCGACGAAGGTGATCGGCTGATCGATTCGGTGCGAGGTTCGCAGCGATGGCTTTGACCCCCGAGCAGCGCAAGGCCAACCTGCGGCTGGCCCTGATCCTGGCCACCGTCGCGCTGGTCTTCGCGCTGGGCTTCGTCGCACGCTTCGTCCTCTTCGGCCGCTGAACGGGAAGGCTGCGTCGACATGGACCCTCGCCCCGCGTCGCGCACGCTGCGCAGCGACAACCTGCGCATGGTGGGCAAGCTCACCGTCGTCGCGGTGATGATGTTCGGCTTCGGCTACGCGCTGGTGCCGATGTACCGCGCGATCTGCGAGGCGCTGGGTATCAACGTGCTGTCGGTGTCGGAGCGCGTCACCAGCGGCCTCGGGCGGCCGGGGACGGCGGTCAACACGCAGGTCGACACGAGCCGCACGATCACGGTCGAATTCGACGCCAACGCGCGCGGGCCTTGGGACTTCAAGCCCGCGGTGCGCTCGATCACGGTGCACCCGGGCGAGCTCGCCACCGTGATGTACGAGTTCCGCAACGTGCAGAACCGCACGATGGCCGCTCAGGCGATTCCGAGCTATGCGCCACGCCAGGCGACGGCGCACTTCAACAAGCTCGAGTGCTTCTGCTTCAACGAGTACACGCTCGCGCCCGGCGAGACGAAGCAGTGGCCGGTCGTGTTCGTGATCGACCCCAAGCTGCCGAAGGACGTGACGACGATCACGCTGAGCTACACGTTCTTCGAGGTGGCCGGCAAGGGCTTGCAGGCGCAGTCCCGCGCGCAGGAGCCGCGGTCGTGAACAAGCCGAGTGGCGACCTGTCCGACGCGCTCGCGCGCAAGGGATCGTTCGCGCAGACGCTGCGCGCGGTCGCGTGGTCGTTCTTCGGCGTGCGGCGCTCGCGCGAGTACGAGCAGGACGTGCAGAAGCTCAACCCGGTGCACGTCATCGTCGCCGGCGTGCTGGCGGCGGCGGCGTTCGTGCTGGGGCTGGTGTTGTTGATCCGATGGGTGGTGGGCAGCGGCGTCGCCGCGGGCTGACACCGCCGTCAACGTTCTTGGTTCGAGGAGAGAGAAAGCAAATGGCGGCAGCGACGCACGGCGGTCAGACCCCGTACTACTACGTGCCCGGGCCCTCGCGGCACCCGGTGATGACGGCCATCGGCCTGTTCTTCGTGATCCTGGGCGCCGGGCAGTGGGTCAACGGCCACGGCTGGGGCGCCTACGCGCTGCTGTTCGGTCTGCTGTGGTGGGCCGTCGTGATGTGGCAGTGGTTCGGCGACGCGATCCGCGAGAGCGAGGGGGGTCTGTACAGCCAGCGCATCGACGTCTCGTACCGCTGGAGCATGAGCTGGTTCATCTTCAGCGAGGTGATGTTCTTCGCCGCGTTCTTCGGTGCGCTGTACTGGGCGCGGGTGCACTCGGTGCCGATGCTCGGCAACCTCGACCACCAGATCCTGTGGCCCGACTTCAAGGCCGTCTGGCCCAGCGCGTCGCCGGGCGCCACGGCGTCGCCGGCGGGCACCGTCGAACCGTTCCAGACCATCGGCCCATGGCCGCTGCCGACGATCAACACCGCGCTGCTGCTGACCTCGGGGGTGACGCTGACGATCGCCCACCACGCGCTGATCGCCAACCAGCGCGCGAAGACGATCTTCTGGATGTGGATCACCGTCGCGCTGGGCGCGACCTTCCTCGGCGTGCAGGCCTACGAGTACATGCACGCCTACCGTGACCTGAACCTCAAGCTCAGCTCGGGCGTGTTCGGCTCGACCTTCTTCATGCTGACCGGCTTCCACGGCTTCCACGTGTTCGTCGGGATGCTGATGCTGATCTTCATCACGCTGCGTCTGATGAAGGGCCACTTCACGCCGCAGCGCCACTTCGGCTTCGAGGGCGCCGCGTGGTACTGGCACTTCGTCGACGTGGTGTGGCTCGGCCTGTACGTCGTCGTCTACTGGATGTGACGACGCGCGCCGCCTCGGCGACCCGCGCAAACGCCGCCCCGTGGCGGCGTTTGTGCTTTGTGCGCCGGCTCAGCGCCCGGCGGGGATGCCGGTGGGCTGGATCCAGCCCATCCAATAGCTGAACAGGATGAACGCGAACAGCGCCACCGACAGCCCGACGCGCACCGCGAGTGCGCGCGCCATGTGCGCCGTCGCCGGTGCGCCGGGGTCGCGCTTGCGCAGCATGAACACGCCGGCACTGCCGAGGGCGGCGACGATGCCCGCCAGCGCGAGCACGATGATGAGCTTCATGGCGTCCGATTGTCCGCCATGCCGCGGCTGAGCGAGCGCCAGCGCGGCTGGCTCGTGCTCGCCGCCGCCGTCGTCGCGGCTGCCGTCACGGCGCGGCTGGGCGTGTGGCAGCTCGACCGCGCGCAGCAGAAGATCGCACTGCAGCACCAGATCGACGCGCGCAGCGCACTTGCGCCACTGCCCGCCGACGCACTCGCGCGCAGCGCCGACGAGGCGGCCGCGCAGCACCACCGCCGCATCCGCCTCGTCGGCCAATGGCGTGACGCGCACAGCGTGTGGCTCGACAACCGTCAGATGGAGGGGCGCCCGGGCTTCTACCTCGTGACGCCGCTGCAGCTCGCCGACGGCACGGCCGTGCTCGTGCAGCGGGGCTGGGCGCCGCGGGACCCGCACGACCGCACCCGCCTGCCGGCGGTCGCGAGCCCGGCAGGTGACGTCGTCGTCGAGGGCCGCATCGCCCCGCCGCCCGCTCGGTTGTACGACTTCGGCGGCGTCGAGAGCGGTCGCATCCGGCAGAATCTCGACCTCGACGCGTTCGCCCGCGAAACGGGTCTGACGCTGCGGCCCCTGTCGGTGCTGCAGCTCGACGCCGGGGTCGACGATGGCCTGCAGCGCCGCTGGCCGCAGGTGGCCGTCGACGTGCACAAGCACTACGGCTACGCCTTCCAGTGGTTCGCCTTGTGCGCGCTCATCACGGGTCTGTATGTCTGGTTCCGAATCGTCCAACCCCGCCGCCGGCGCTGAGCCGCTGCGCTTCACGGTGCACTCGCTGCCGCGCGCCGAGCTCGCCGACGAGGCGCGGCGGGTGCGCGCCGGGCGCTGGAAGCTGCTGGGGCTCGTGCTGTTCGCGGCGCTGCCCGTCATCGCGTCGTACTTCACGTACTACGTGATCCGCCCCGAGGGCCGCACGAACTACGCCGAACTGATCGTGCCGCCGCGACCGCTGCCCGCGCTCACCCTCACCGACCTCGACGGCCACCGCGTCGACGCCGCATCGCTCAAGGGCCAGTGGCTGCTCGTCGTCGTCGGCCCGGCCGCGTGCGGCGAGGGCTGCGAGCAGCGGCTGTTCCTGCAGCGCCAGCTGCGCGAGATGACGGGGCGCGAACGCGACCGCATCGACAAACTCTGGCTCGTCACCGACGACGCGCCGGTCGCTGCGGCGCTGCGCGAGGCGCTGGCGGCGCCGCCGGCCACGCAGGTGCTGCGCGTGCCGGCCGCCGAGCTCGCCGCCTGGCTCGCGGCGGCGCCTGGCGAGTCACTCGATGCGCACCTGTACATCGTCGACCCGATGGGCCAGTGGATGATGCGCGCGCCGGTGCGCCCCGACCCCGCACGGCTCAAGCGCGACCTCGAGCGGCTGCTGCGCGCGTCGTCGTCGTGGGACCGCCCAGGCCGCTGACCGCTGACATGGCTGCTGCCCGTCGCGCCCACGGCGCATCTCCCCTCTCCAGCGATACCGCCGGTATCCCGGCGAGGCGCGATCCGTCACGAACGCCGGTCGTTCGCGGCGACGTCGGCGCTCGCCCGATGCGGCGCGACGGTGCGTGCTGACCCCATGGACACGCAGCCGCTCATCGACATCGCCCCGATCGCGCGCCTGGCGCTGCTGGGCATCGTGCTGGCCACCGGCCCGCTCGCGTGGGTCTGGCTGCGCCACCGCGACGCGGCGCCGGCACGGCGGCTGCATGCGCTGACGCTGCTGACCGCGTTCCTGACCTTCGACCTCATCGTGTTCGGCGCCTTCACGCGGCTGACCGACTCGGGCCTCGGCTGCCCGGACTGGCCCGGCTGCTACGGCCACGCGAGCCCGATCGGCGCGCGTGCCGACATCCACGCCGCGCAGACGGCAATGCCCACCGGCCCCGTCACGCACGGCAAGGCGTGGATCGAGATGGTGCACCGCTACCTGGCCACCGGCGTCGGTGTGCTGATCACGGTGATGGCGATCGTCGCGTGGGTCGAGCGCCGGCGCGGCACGCCGGGGCTGCCGTCGCCGTGGTGGGCCACCGCGACGCTGGTGTGGGTCTGCGTGCAAGGTGCGTTCGGCGCGCTGACCGTCACGCTCAAGCTGTATCCAGCGATCGTCACCGCGCACCTGCTCGGCGGGCTCGCGCTGCTGGTGCTGCTGCTGGTCCAGGCGCAACGCTTCGCCCCGCGCGCGCTGACGCTGCCGGGGCGCACGCACGCGGCGCTGTGGACGCTGGCTGCCCTGGTGCTCGTGCAGATCGCGCTCGGCGGCTGGGTCAGCACCAACTACGCCGTGCTCGCGTGCCCCGACTTCCCGACCTGCCACGGCCGCTGGTGGCCCGAGATGGACTTCGCCAATGCCTTCGTGCTGCGGCGTGAGCTCGGCGTAGCCGCCGACGGCAGCTACCTGCCGTTCGCGGCGCTGACGGCGATCCACTACACGCACCGCCTGGCTGCCTACGTCGTGCTCGCCGCGATGGGCCTCGTCGCCGCGCTGCTGTGGCGCCACGAGCGGCGCGGCGCGGTGGCACTGCTCGCGCTGGCGGCGTGGCAGTTCGCCAGCGGCCTGTCCAACGTCGTGCTCGGCTGGCCGCTCGCGGCCGCACTCGCGCACACCGCGGGTGCGGCGCTGCTGGTCGCGCTGCTCGCGGTGCTGCTGACGCGCGCGGCGCTCGCGCGCGCCGGCGGTCCGGCGCTGTCCGCGACGCCGTCTGTGCGGCTGGCGTCGCGCGCCGGTTGACGACGACCGACAATCGTGCCTGCGATGAGCGCCTCGTCCGACCACGCCCCCCTGGCCGCTGCGCCGGCCGCCGCCTCGCCGCGTCCGGCGGCGTCGCGGCTGCGCCAGTACTACGTGCTGACCAAGCCGCGCGTCGTCCAGCTGATCGTGTTCTGCGCCCTGATCGGTATGCTGCTGGCCACGCCCGGCATGCCCGACTGGCGCGTCGTGCTCGCCGCGGTGGCCGGCATCTGGCTGGTGGCCGCGGCGGCCGCAGCGTTCAACTGCCTGATCGAGGAGCACATCGACGCGCGCATGGCGCGCACCGCGTGGCGGCCCACTGCGAAGGGCGAGCTCACGCGCGTGCAGACGCTGAGCTTCTCGGCGCTGCTGTGCGCGGCCGGCAGCGCGCTGCTGTACTGGGCCGTCAACCCGCTGACGATGTGGCTGACGCTGGCCACCTTCGTCGGCTACGCGGTCGTCTACACGGTCGTGCTCAAGCCGCTGACGCCGCAGAACATCGTCATCGGCGGCGCCTCCGGCGCGATGCCGCCACTGCTCGGGTGGACCGCGGTGCGCGGCGAGGTCGGCGCCGAGGCGCTGCTGCTGGTGATGATCATCTTCCTGTGGACGCCGCCGCACTTCTGGGCGCTGGCGCTGTACCGCACCGAGGACTACCGCCGCGCCGGGCTGCCGATGCTGCCGGTCACCCACGGCGCCGAGTTCACGCGGCTGCAGATCCTGCTGTACACGCTGATCCTGTTCGCCGCGACGCTGCTGCCGTTCGTGCACGGCATGAGCGGCTGGATCTACCTCGCCGCGGCCGTCGTGCTCGGCGGCTGGTTCGTCGTGCTGGCGTGGCGCCTGTGGCGCGACTACAGCGACGCGCTCGCGCGCCGCACGTTCCGCTTCTCGATCTGGCACCTGTCGCTGCTGTTCGCGGCGCTGCTGGTTGACCACTACGTGATGCCATGGCTGGTCTGATTTCGCGCCGCGCGCTCGGCGCCGCTGCCGCACTGACGGCGTTGTTCGCGCTCGCCGGTTGCGACCGTGTGCCGGGGCTCGCCGGCGTCGCCGGCAGCGGCGGCAAGTCGTCGTTCAAGGCGATCGACATCACCGGCGCGGACTACGGGCGCGAACTGTCGCTGACCGACACCGAGGGCCGCCGCCGCACGCTGGCCGACTTCCGCGGCAAGATCGTCGTGCTGTTCTTCGGCTTCACGCACTGCCCCGACGTGTGCCCGACGACGATGGTCGAGCTCGCCGAAGCCAAGCGCCAGCTCGGCACCGACGGCGAGCGCGTCCAGGGCATCTTCGTGACGATCGACCCCGACCGCGACACGCCCGAGCTTCTGAAGGCCTACGTGTCGAACTTCGACCCGAGCTTCGTCGCGCTGCGCGGAGACGCCGACGAGACGAAGAAGGCAGCGCGCGAGTTCAAGGTCTTCTACACCAAGGTGCCCGGCAAGACGCCCGACAGCTACACGATGGACCACACGGCCGGCTCGTACGTGATCGACGCGCAGGGCCGGCTGCGGCTGTTCACGCGCTACGGCAGCGGCGCGCAGGCGCTCGTCGACGACCTGAAGCTGCTGCTGGCCGAGACCAAGGGCTGACCGCCCAACGAAAAGGCGCCCCGCAGGGCGCCTCGGTGGCGGTTGGGCCGGCGCTCAGACCGCTTCGGCCAGCGCCTTGCGCATCTTCTTCATCGCCGCCGCCTCGATCTGGCGGATGCGCTCGGCACTGACGCCGTACTCGGCGGCCAGCTCGTGCAGCGTCATGCCGCCCGAGCCGTCGTCGTTGACCTGCAGCCAGCGCTGCTCGACGATGCGGCGGCTGCGCGGATCGAGCACTTCGAGCGCGTGCTGCAGCCCCTCGCCGGCCAGGCGGTCGCGGTGGCGCGCCTCGAGCAGGCGCGTCGGCTCGTGCGCCTCGTCGGCCAGGTACGCGATCGGCGCGTAGGTATCTTCGCTGTCGTCGGCCGGCGCCTCGAGCGCGACGTCGCCGCCGGCCAGCCGCGTCTCCATCTCGAGCACGTCTTCGCGCTTGACGTTGAGCTCGCGCGCGACGGTGTCGATCTCGGCGGCGGTCAGCGTGCTGCGGTGCGTGTCGGCGTCGGTGGCCTCGCCCTTGAGCGACTGCTTCAGCGAGCGCAGGTTGAAGAACAGCTTGCGCTGCGCCTTCGTCGTCGCGACTTTGACCATGCGCCAGTTGCGCAGGATGTACTCGTGGATCTCGGCGCGGATCCAGTGCAGCGCATAGCTGACCAGGCGCACGCCCTGCGACGGGTCGAAGCGCTTGACGGCCTTCATCAGGCCGATGTTGCCTTCCTGGATCAGGTCGCCCTGCGGCAGCCCGTAGCCGAGGTACTGGCGCGATACCGAGACGACGAGCCGCAGGTGCGACAGCACCAGCCGGCCGGCGGCTTCGAGGTCGCCGTGCTCGCGCAGGCGACGCGCGCAGTCGGCTTCCTCCTGCGCCGTCAGCAGCGGGATGCGGTTGACGGCACTGATGTAGGCGTCGAGGTTGCCGAGCGACGGCACGACGGCCCACGGATCACGGACGGTCAAGGCATGGGTGGCAGTAGCATTCATGTTTTATTTGAGCGCCCTGCGGGGTTTTTGGTTCCGAAGATGTTAGCACTCCGGGCCCGAGAGTGCTAACCGACGGTGCGCAGCGCCGCACCCCGAACTGTCGGCAGTACGTGAGCGCATACTGTCGATCAATGTATACGCTTATCAGCGCTCCCAGCCGGCCGCCGGCGCGGCAACGACGTCCCTCTGACCGCGGCCGCCGGCAGACGTTCGGCGGTATCGCGCTGGCTCTTGACCGATCTCAATTCACGCGCGCCGTGGCCGGCCGACGATGGCGGTCGCTGCCCCCTCACGAGTCCGGAGACGCGCCGATGACGACGAACTACATCCGCTGGTTCCGCGACCTGTCGCTGGCCGACCTGCCGCTGGTGGGTGGCAAGAACGCCTCGCTCGGCGAGATGTTCCGCGAGCTCGCGCCGCTGGGCGTGCGCATCCCCGACGGCTTCGCCGTCACCGCGCAGGCGTACCGCGACGCGCTCGACGCCGCCGGCGCCTGGGGCGAGCTGCACGCACTGCTCGACCGTCTCGACAAGCGCGACACCGAGGCGCTGGCGCGCGCAGGCGCGCGGGCGCGCGAGATCGTCTACGCGGCGCCGATGCCCCGTGCCGTCGAGCAGCAGCTGCGCGAGGCCTGGCGCACGCTGAAGGCGCAGGTCGGGCCCGACCTGAGCGTGGCGGTGCGCAGCTCCGCCACCGCCGAGGACCTGCCGACCGCGAGCTTCGCCGGCCAGCACGACACGTACCTCAACGTCCGCGGCGAGGAGATGCTCATCGACGCCGTCAAGCGCTGCCAGGCGTCGCTGTTCACCGACCGCGCGATCAGCTACCGCATCGACCAGGGCTTCGACCACTTCAAGGTCTTCCTGTCGGTCGCGGTGATGCAGATGGTCAGGAGCGACCTCGCGTCGAGCGGCGTCATCTTCACGATCGACACCGAGAGCGGCCACCCCGACTTCGTCTTCGTCACCGCCGCCTGGGGCCTGGGCGAGAACGTCGTGCAAGGCGCCGTCGACCCCGACGAGTTCTACGTCCACAAGCCGACCTACCGCCTCGGCCACCGCGCCGTCGTGCGGCGCACGCTCGGCGACAAGCAGGTGCACATGGTCTACGCGCACGGACGCACGCGCGAGCCGGTCGTCAACCTGCCGACGCCGAAGTCGCTGCGCGCGCGCTACTGCCTGAGCGACGACGACGTGCTCGAACTCGCCGGCGCCGCGATCGCGATCGAGGACCACTACGGCCGGCCGATGGACATCGAGTGGGCCAAGGACGGCCCCGACGGCAAGCTCTACATCGTGCAGGCGCGGCCCGAGACGGCGGCGTCACAGAAGCGCGCCCAGGTGCTCGAGGAATACGTGCTCGACGGCACCGGCCCGGTGCGTGTGCAGGGCCGTGCGGTGGGCGCCAAGATCGCGAGCGGCGCGGTGCGGCGCATCACGTCGGCGGCGCGGCTCAACACGTTCCGCCCCGGCGAGGTGCTGGTGGCCGACACGACGACGCCCGACTGGGAGCCGGTGATGAAGACGGCCGCGGCGATCGTCACTAACCGCGGCGGGCGCACCTGCCACGCGGCGATCGTCGCGCGCGAACTCGGCATCCCCGCCGTCGTCGGCGCCGAGCACGCGACCGAGGCGCTGGCCGACGGCGAGACCGTGACCGTCTCGTGCGCCGAAGGAGCGGTGGGCCGCGTCTACGCCGGCGCGGTGCCGTTCCACAGGGAGACGAGCGATCTCGCGGGTCTGCAGAAGCCCGCCACCGAGATCATGGTCAACCTCGGCAACCCGGAGCTCGCGTTCCAGGTCAGCCTGATGCCGTGCGACGGCGTCGGGCTCGCGCGGATGGAATTCATCATCAACGAATACATCAAGGTGCACCCGATGGCGGTGCTGCACCCGCAGCGCATCCGCGACGACGCGGTGCGCGCGCAGGTCGAGGCGCTGTGGGCGCAGTACGCCGACGGCGCGGCGTACTTCGTCGAGAAGCTGAGCGAGGGCATCGGCACGATCGCCGCTGCGTTCTGGCCGCGGCCGGTGATCGTGCGGCTGTCGGACTTCAAGAGCAACGAGTACGCGGCGCTGCTCGGCGGGCGCGACTTCGAGCCGCACGAGGAGAACCCGATGATCGGGTTCCGCGGCGCGTCGCGCTACATCCACCCGGCGTACGAGGAGGGCTTCGCACTCGAGTGCATCGCGCTGCACCGCGTGCGCGACGTGATGGGGCTCACCAACCTGAAGGTGATGGTGCCGTTCTGCCGCCGCCTCGACGAGGCGCGGCGCGTGCTCGACGTGATGGCCAAGCACGGCCTGAAGCGCGGCGAGAACGGCCTCGAGGTCTACGTGATGTGCGAGATCCCGAACAACGTGCTGCTGATCGACGAGTTCAGCGCGCTGTTCGACGGCTTCTCGATCGGCAGCAACGACCTGACGCAGCTCACGCTCGGCGTCGACCGCGACAGCGCGATCGTCGCCGAGAGCTTCGACGAGCGCGACCCCGGGATGCTGAAGATGCTCAAGCTCGCCGTCGAGGGTGCCAAGCGCAACGGCCGCCACAGCGGCATCTGCGGCCAGGCGCCGTCGGACCACCTCGAGATCGCGCAGTATCTGGTCGAGCTCGGCATCGACAGCATCAGCCTGACGCCCGACCGCGTGCTCAAGACGATGCAGGCCGTGCGGCAGATCGAGCAGGCGCTGGGTCGCGCACCGCGCCGCGCGGACGCGCCGCCCGCGTGATCGGCTACAAAGCAGCCTGCGGCGCACACCGCGTCAGAACGAGGAGAAGACGCATGATGGGCAAGTGGAGCGTGGCGGCAGCGTCGGTGCTGATCGCCGCGTCGGCATGGGCACTCGAGGTCGGCGGGGTCCAGCTGCCCGAGCGCGCGACGCTGGCCGGCAAGGAACTGGTGCTCAACGGCGCGGGCGTGCGCACGCGACTGATGTTCAAGGTCTACGTCGCGTCGCTGTACCTGCCGGCCAAGGCGGGCGACCTCGCCGGCACGCTGGCGCAGAGCCCGCGCCGCGTGCAGCTCGACATGCTGCGCGACGTCGGCGCCGAGGACCTCGTCAACGCCCTCGTCGATGGCATGAAGGGCGCGAACGCGGCGCAGGACCTCGCCGCCGTCAAGCCGCAGACCGACCAGCTCGTCGCGCTGATGAAGACCATCGGCGAGGCCAAGAAGGGCGACGTCGTGACGATCGACTACGTCGATGGCGAGACGCGCGTCGGCCACAACGGCAAGGCGCTCGGCGCGATCGCCGGTGCGGCGTTCAACGACGCGCTGCTGCGCGTGTGGCTGTCGGACAAGCCGGTGCAGGCCGACCTGCGCAAGGCGATGCTGGGCGGCTGAGGGCGCTGCCTGCGGGCGGTCCTTTGACGGCCGGTCGGGCGCCGATCAGACGCACCCGAGCTGCGACGCGACGGCCGGCGTCGCGTTGACGCTGGCGATCTGCAGCGCGGGGCGCTGCGCCGGCAGCACGCGCCACAGCTCGTCGGCGAAGGCGGGTCCCACGTCGGTGATGCCGTCGAAGTCCAGCGTCGCCGACGCGAACTGCTCCAGCCGCCACGCGGCGCGCCGCGCCAGCGCGCGCGACTCGAGCACGCCGTCGGCGGCGAGCAGCCGCAGCGGCACGACGGTGTGGTCGATGCCGCCGCGCGTGCCGTCGCGGCTGGCGGCGCGCAGCACGCCGTCGAGCGTGCGCGTCGTGTCCAGCGCGATCGCGACGTAGACCGAGGTCCCCTGGCGCGGCAACGCGCGCGTGGCCTGCCAGCGGCCGTCGTCCCAGGCCAGACGGCGCCAGCCGCTGGCGTTGGCGTGCAGGTCGAACACGTCGGCCAGACGCGCCACGTGGTACAGGCCGCGGCCGCTGTGGCGCGACGGTTGCGTCGTCAGGCGGCCTTTGGCGAGCTCGAGCATCGCCTGTGCCGGGTCGTCGATCGCGAAGGCCTCGCGGATCGCGTCGAACGCGCCACGCCCGTCGTCGGACACCAGCAGCTGCACCTGCACCGGGGTCTGCCGCATCGACACCGTCACGGTGCTGCCGCCGCTGTGGTCGACGGCGTTGTTGACCAGTTCGGTGAACGCGTGCTGCACCATGCGCCTGACCGCCGGCGGCAGGTCGAAGCAAGGCGCGAAGTCGCGTGTCCACGCGCGCGCCTCGTCGAGGCCGTCGAGGGCGTAACGCTGCACGACCTGGCGCAGCGGCCCGGGCCGGTAGACGGGCCGCGAGCGGCTGCCGTCGCGCGCGAGCCAGCCCAGCGCGACGAGGCGCCCGAGCAGGCGTGCCGCGCCGGCGCGCCGTGCGCCGGTGCGCGTCGCGACGGCGGCGGCGAGGTCGCGCGGATGCTGCAGCGCCAGCGCGGTGATCCAGGTCGTGACGTCGTGCAGGTTCAGGCGGGCCATGGCAGTGCGGTCGCGCGCGTCCAGCGATGTCGGCAGTGTCGGCGCCGGCGCCGCGGCCCGACCCTCCGATCAGCGGTGGCATTGCCGCCCACTCGCGCCGATCGGCGGCCGCGCCCCCGCGCCCCGGGGGGCGTCGGGGCGCAGGCGCGGCGGCGCGGCGCCGCGCGTCGATACACTGCGCGCTGGCGTGCCGCCGCGCCCCCCGGCGCGCCGCCGGCCGCAGCGTCTTCCGCCACCACTTCGAGAGACCGCCATGCCCCTCGTTTCGATGCGCCAGCTGCTCGACCACGCCGCCGAGAACGGCTACGGCATTCCCGCGTTCAACGTCAACAACCTCGAGCAGGTGCAGGCGGTGATGACCGCCGCGGCCGAGGTCGGCGCGCCGGTGATCCTGCAGGCCAGCGCCGGTGCGCGCAAGTACGCCGGCGAGCCGTTCATCAAGCACCTGATCCAGGCCGCGATCGAGCAGTGGCCGCAGATCCCGCTGGTGATGCACCAGGACCACGGTCAGAGCCCCGACGTGTGCCGCGGCGCGATCGAGCTCGGCTTCTCGTCGGTGATGATGGACGGCAGCCTCGAGGCCGACGGCAAGACGGTGGCCAGCTACGACTACAACGTCGACGTGACGAAGAAGGTCGTCGAGATGGCGCACCGGCTCGGCGTCACCGTCGAGGGCGAGCTCGGCTGCCTCGGCTCGCTCGAGACGATGAAGGGCGACAAGGAGGACGGCCACGGCGCCGAGGGCACGATGACGCGCGAGCAGCTGCTCACCGACCCCGAGCAGGCGGCCGACTTCGTCAAGCGCACGCAGCTCGACGCACTGGCGATCGCGATCGGCACCAGCCACGGCGCGTACAAGTTCAGCCGCAAGCCCACCGGCGACATCCTCGCGATCGGCCGCATCAAGGAGATCCACCAGCGCATCCCGAACACGCACCTCGTGATGCACGGCAGCTCGAGCGTGCCGCAGGAGCTGCTCGAGCAGATCCGCCAGTACGGCGGCAAGATGAAGGAGACCTACGGCGTGCCGGTGGCCGAGATCCAGGAGGCGATCAAGTACGGCGTGCGCAAGATCAACATCGACACCGACATCCGCCTGGCGATGACCGGCGCGGTGCGCAAGTTCCTCGCCGAGAACCCCGACAAGTTCGACATGCGCGAGTGGATGAAGCCCGCGCGCGAAGCCGCGTACCGCGTCTGCAAGCAGCGCTACCTCGAGTTCGGCTGCGAAGGGCAGGCCGCCAAGATCAAGCCGGTGCCGCTGTCCGAGATGGCGCAGCGCTACGCCAGGGGCGAGCTCGCCCAGACCGTGGTCTGAGGCGGATGCTGGTACGCGAAGACCGGACCACGGCGCACGCCCTGGCCCGTCGCCGGCAGGGGTCTCGGTGAGCGACGATCATCGAAGCGCACCCGACGACGAGTTTTCGCAGTCGCTCGATCTGCTGATCCGCACGAGCGCGAACAAGCTCGTTGGCGACGCCGACCCGCAGGCCTACCTCGACTGGATCGCGCGCCACGGCGCGTCGATCGGCCCCGGCGTGCTGCCGCCGTCGATGCGCTGCGAAGCCCACGCGGTCGACGCGTCGCGGCTGATGCGCCTGATCGGTCACATGATCTATGCGGCGACGCCGCTGCCGCAGCACCGGTTCCAGCCCCGCCACCTGCCGCTGCCGGACCGCAACGACCCGTGCCTGTGCGGCTCGCTGCGCAAATTCAAGCAGTGCTGCGAGCCGATGATGGCGGCGTTGCCGAGGCTGTCCGAGGCGATGACGACGCCCGCCGTGCTCGACGCGATGGGCAAGAAGGCGTGGCGCGAGCTGCCGGCCTCGCGCATCGCGCCGCGCCTGGTCGACGAGGCCGCCGCGATGCTGCGCCACGAGCATCGGCTGGCCGACGCCGTCGCGCTGCTCGAGCCGTGGGCCGCGCAGCCGGGGCCCTACCCGGACGAATGGGCCGACCTGCTCGACCTGCTCGGCGACCTGTACGCCGACCTCGGCAAGCCGCGCAAGCGCAAGGCGCTGGCGCAGGCGATGATCGAGCGCGGCGGGCCGCTGGTACAGGCCAAGGGCTGGCAGCGCCTGGCGCTGATGGCCGCCGACGCCGGCAAGCCCGACGAGGCGCGCGCCGCGTTCACGAACGCGCAGCGGCTCGCGCCCGACGACCCCGCGCTCGCGCTGCTCGACGTCACGATGCTGCTGGGCCTCGGCGAGGCGGCGCAGGCGCGCGCGCGGGCGCAGTTCCACGTCCGCCGCCTCGAGCGGATGAACGCCGACGGCCGCCACGACGACCTGATCGCCGCGCTGCAGCGCCTCGGCGAGCAGGGTTTCGCCTATTTCGAGCACACGACGCTCGAGCACGACCCGCAACTCGGCCGGCTCGACGCGTGGCTGGCCGCGCTGCCGCCGCCGCAGCTGCGGCTGGACCTGCGCGACGCCAGCGCCGACGACCTCGGCGAACTGCGCCCGGCCAAGGCGCTCGACCGCGCGCTCGAGCGCTGGCACGCCGTGTTCGACGCCGGCGCGTCGACGCTGGTGGCGCTGCACGCCGACGGCGGCGACGCGTGGCGCGGCTTCGGCGAGTGGATGGCGCTGCTCGAGGCCCAGCCGGCGCTCGGCGACAGCTTCGAGGTGATCGACGGGCTGCTGCTCGCGCTCGAGGCGCGCCCGAGCCCGGCGTCGGCCGCCGTGTCTCGGCGTCTGCTCGAGCGGGGACTTGCGCTGTGGGCGCAGCTGCGCGAACGCTTTCCGCGCGCACGCTGCGAGTGGGGCGTGTGGTCGAACCGGCCGGCGCTGCGCGTGCTCGCGCAGCACGTCGTCGCCGACGACACGGCCACCGCCGAGCGCAGCTTCGACGCGCTGCGCCACCTCGTCGAGGTGCTGAACCCGAACGACAACCACGGCTTTCGCACGCGGCTGGCCGCCGTGCTGCTGCGCCGCGGCCTGCACGCCGACGCGCTCGCGCTCGCCGAGCGCTACCCCGACGACAGCGACGAGATGGCGCTCGCGCACGTGCTCGCGCTGTGGCACCTCGGGCGGCGTGGCGAGGCCACGTCGCTGCTGGCCGAGACGCTGCGCGCAAACCGCCACCTCGCGAAGGTCCTGCGCTCGACCGCGAAACCGAAGCCGCGCGAGAGCGCGTATGTCATGCTCGGCTCGCTGCAGGAGGCGCAGCTCGCGTACCGCGACCAGTTCGACCTCTGGCAGGAGCCCGCGCTGCGCGAGATGGTCGAGGGCGTGGTCCGTAGAATCAGTCGATGAGGTCGTTTCGATGACGAGCGCGCTGTTCGAATCGCACCTGCACTCGCTGCCGCTGGTCGCGCGCGGCAAGGTGCGCGACAACTACGCGGTCGGCACCGACCGGCTGCTGATGGTCGCCACCGACCGCCTGAGCGCGTTCGACGTCGTGATGGGTGAGCCGATCCCCGGCAAGGGCGAGCTGCTCACGCGCATGGCGCTGTTCTGGTTCGAGCGCCTCGCGCACGTGGTGCCGAACCACCTGACCGGCGACGACCCGACCTCCGTCGTCGCGCCCGACGAGGTCGAGCAGGTGCGCGGCCGCTCGATGCTCGTCAAGCGCCTGAAGCCGCTGCCGATCGAGGCGGTGGTGCGCGGCTACCTCGCCGGCTCGGGCTGGAAGGAGTACCGCGAGTCGGGCAGCGTGTGCGGCGTCGCGCTGCCGCCGGGGCTGCGCAACGCGCAGCAGCTGCCGCGGCCGATCTTCACGCCGGCGACCAAGGCCGAGGCCGGTGCGCACGACGAGAACATCACGTTCGCGCAGGCCGCCGGCATCGTCGGCGCCGAGCTCGCGGCGCGCGTGCGCGACGTGTCGATCGCGCTGTACACCGAGGCGGCGGCGTATGCGCTCGAGCGCGGCATCATCATCGCCGACACGAAGTTCGAGTTCGGCCTCGACGAGCACGGCACGCTGACGCTGATGGACGAGATCCTGACGCCCGACTCGTCGCGCTACTGGCCGGTCGAGAGCTACGCCGCGGCGCTCGAGCGCGGCGACAACCCGCCGAGCTTCGACAAGCAGTTCGTGCGCGACTGGCTCGAGTCGGTGCGCATCGACGGGCGGCCCTGGAACAAGAAGGCGCCGGCGCCGGCGCTGCCGGCCGAGGTGATCGCCGCCACCGCGGCCAAGTACCGCGAGGCGCTGAACCGGCTGCTGTCGCCGGCTTCCTGAGGCGATGGCGTCGCGGCTGCTGGCCCGGCTCGACGCCGCGATCGCCACGACGCGGCAACCGATCGAGCTGGCCTGCCTGCGGGCCGAGCGCGCCGCCTTCCTCGCGCGCCAGGGCAGGCTGGACGACGCGCGGCGCACGGTGGCCGACCTTCACGCACGCTTCGCGCTGCGTCCGCACCCGGCGGTCAGCGCGTGGACCGCACTCGCCGAGGGGATCTGCGACTACTTCGAGTCGATGGCGCCGCACGCACGCGACCGGCTGCAGCGCGCTCACGTGCTCAGCCGCGCCGCCGAACTGGCGCCGCTGCGCGTGCTGGCCGCCGCGTGGCT
Organism: Calidifontimicrobium sp. SYSU G02091; assembly: GCF_022631395.1. Lineage (NCBI taxonomy): Bacteria > Pseudomonadati > Pseudomonadota > Betaproteobacteria > Burkholderiales > Sphaerotilaceae > Azohydromonas > Calidifontimicrobium sp. SYSU G02091. Next base: position 188,902 of record NZ_JALBGB010000002.1, on the reverse strand, counting down.
GGCGCACCTGGAGCTGATGGCCAGCGACATGACGCCGATGGCGGCCCACCTCGTCGAGGCGCTGCGCGACGCGGCGTCCGACCACCACGCGGCGCGCTGGCGCGCCTGTCTCGTCGCCGCGTCGGCGTACCACTACGCCGGCCGTGCCGACCGCGCACGTCCGTGGTACGACCTCGCCCGCCAGCACGCCGTGGCCGACGGCGACGAGGCGGCGCTGTCGTCGCTGATGTTCAACCGCGCGACGCTGCAGGCCAGCCAGGCGCGCATCGCGGCGGTGTTCGGCTGCGCCGACGCGGCCGACGCGGCGGCGCTGGCGCACGAGGCGCTGATGGGCGTCGAGTCGACGGCGTCTTTCGAGCACGGCATCGGCGGCGCGTCGCTGCCGTCGATGGTGCCCGTCGTGCGCGCGCAGCTGCTCGTCGACGAGGGGCGTTGCGCCGAGGCGCTGGCGCTGTACGAGCAGTGGTTCGAACGCGCGATGGCCGACGGCCAGGCGCGGCTGCGGGCGTATTTCCTCGCCGACATCGCGTGGTGCCGGCTGCAGCTCGGCCGCGAGGCCGCCGCGCGCGCCGATCTCGCGCAGTCGCTGCAGGCCGTGGCCGGCTGCGAGACGGACGACCGCGCGGTGGCCGCGGCGCGCATCGCGCAGGTCCTGGCTGCGCTCGGCAACGACGCGCAGGCCGCGGTGTGGCGCGGCCGCGCCGAACGCGACCTCGCGGCGCACCGCGCCGAGCAGCAGCGCCTGGCCGCGCTGCTCGACGACGCGCTGGCGGCCGTGTGACGCGCCGCCGCTGGCGTGCGGCTTGGCGCGTCAGGTCAGAACAGCGCCATGCTCAGCTTGCGCCGGTACTGGTCGACCACCGGGTCGACCGGCGCCGCGGCGGCCTTGCCGGTGACCTCGAGCGCGCCCTTGGCCTCGGGCGCGGTCTTGGCCAGCGGCTTGGTCATCAGCTGCAGGATCGCGACGTAGGTCTTGCGCGCGAGTTCGTCGCGCCAGCCCTTGTCGCGCATCACGATCTCGAGCAGTTCGTCCATCGCCTGCGTGAAGCGCCCGGCCGCGAAGTGCGTCTGCGCGAGCTCGAAGCGCGCGTCGAAGTCGCGCTTGTTGGCCGCGATCGCGGCGGCCAGCGCGTCGGTGCTGCGCACCTTCGGCGCCGCCTCGCACGCCTCGAGCCAGCGGCCCACCGCGTCGAAGCGCGCGTCCAGCGCCGCCTTTGCGGCCACCGGTTCGAACGCGGCGCGCGCCACCGCCACCTGACCGCGCTCGAGCAGCAGCTTGACGTAGTCGTAGCGCGCGTCGTCGTTGCCGGGGTCGATCGCCACCGCCTGCTGCAGCCGCGCGAGCGCGGCGTCGGTGTCGCCGCCGGCGGCCAGCGCCTCGGCGGCGGCGGTTTCGGCGTCGGCCTGCATCGCCTCGGCGGTGGGCACGTGGCGGTTGAGGAAGGCGCGCACCTGCGCCTCGGGCAGTGCGCCGACGAAGCCGTCGACCGGCTGTCCCTTGTCGAACAGCACGCAAAACGGGATCGAGCGCACGCCGAACGCCTGGCTCAGCTGGCCGGCGATCTCGGGCTGCTCGTCGCTGTTGAGCTTGGCCAGCTTGAAGCGTCCGCCGTAGTCCACCTCGAGCTTTTCGAGGATCGGCCCCAGCGTGCGGCAGGGCCCGCACCACGGCGCCCAGATGTCGAGCAGCACGGGCTGCTGCATCGAGGCCTGGATCAGGTCGGTTTCGAAGTTCTGCAGGGTGATGTCGATCATGATGAATCCTCGGGCACCGGCGTCGCGCGCGGCGCGCCGCCTACAATTCCGCGCTTTCCTGCATTGTGGAGCATCCCCGTGAGCGTCGCCCCTGAAAGCGTGCCGATAGGCTCGCCGCTGGTCGGCGTCGTGATGGGCTCGAAGAGCGACTGGGCGACGCTCGAGGCGGGCGCGAAGCTGCTCGCCGAATTCGGCGTGCCGCACGAGGTGCGGGTCGTCTCGGCGCACCGCATGCCCGACGACATGTTCGCCTACGCCGAGGCCGCGGCCACCCGCGGGCTGCGCGCGATCATCGCCGGCGCCGGCGGCGCGGCGCACCTGCCGGGCATGCTCGCGGCGAAGACGACGGTGCCGGTGCTCGGCGTGCCGGTGGCCAGCCGCCACCTGCAAGGCGTCGACTCGCTGTACTCGATCGTGCAGATGCCCAAGGGCATCCCGGTGGCCACCTTCGCGATCGGCGAGGCCGGCGCGGCCAACGCGGCGCTGTTCGCCGTCGCGCTGCTGGCCACCACTGATGCGGCGCTGCGTGCCCGGCTCGACGCCTTCCGCGCGCGCCAGACCGCCGATGCGCGCGCGATGACGGCGCAGCTGGGGCAGCCGTGAAGCGCGTCATCCTGCCCGGCAGCACCGGCCCCGACGGCCGCCCGGCGACGCTCGGCGTGATGGGCGGCGGCCAGCTCGGGCGCATGTTCGTGCAGGCGGCGCAGGCGATGGGTTACTTCACCGCGGTGCTCGACCCCGACCCGACGAGCCCGGCGGGGCTCGTCGCGCACTACCACGTGCAGTGCGGCTACCTCGACGAGCACGGCCTCGCGCAGCTGATGCAGCGCTGCGCGGCGATCACGACCGAGTTCGAGAACGTGCCCGCGCAGGCACTGCTGTCGCTGGGCGCGCACCGGCCGGTGTCGCCGGGCGCCGACGCCGTCGCGGTGTGCCAGCACCGCGCGGCCGAGAAGGCGCAGTTCGGCCGCGCCGGCGTCGCGTGCGCGCCATACGCCGTGATCGAGACCGACGCCGACCTCGCCGCCGTCGACGCGGCACTGCTGCCTGGCATCCTGAAGACCTCGACGCTGGGTTACGACGGCAAGGGCCAGGTGCGCGTGGCCACGCGCGAGGAACTCGCCGCCGCGTGGGCGTCGCTGAAGGGCGTGCCCTGCGTGCTCGAGAAGCGCCTGCCGCTGGCGGCCGAGGTCAGCGTGATCGTCGCGCGCGACGCGCACGGCCACACGGTGCACTTCCCGCTGCAGCGCAACTGGCACCGCGACGGCATCCTCGCCGTCACCGAAGTGCCGGCACGCGGACTGCCCGACGGCATCGCAGCGCGCGCGCTCGACGCCGCGCACGCGATCGCCGCGTCGATGGACTACGTCGGCGTGCTGTGCGTCGAGTTCTTCGTGCTCGACGACGGCGCGCTGGTGGCCAACGAGATGGCGCCGCGGCCGCACAACTCGGGCCACTACACGATCGACGCGTGCGACCAGTCGCAGTTCGATTTGCAGGTGCGCACGACGGCCGGGCTGCCGCTGGTGGCGCCGCGGCTGCACTCGCCGGCGGTGATGCTCAACCTGCTCGGCGACCTGTGGTTCGATGCCGCGGGCCAGGAACGCACGCCGCCGTGGGCCGACGTGCTCGCGCTGCCCGGCGTGCGCCTGCACCTGTACGGCAAGGCGTCGCCGCGGCGCGGGCGCAAGATGGGGCACCTGACGGTGACGGCGGCCGACGCCGACGCCGCGCGCGACGTCGCGCAGCAGGCCGCCGCGCGGCTCGGGCTGCCGCCGCTGCAGGCGCTCTGACGGCCCCGCCCCACCGCGATGCCGCTGCTCGACGCGCGCGATCCGGCGGCCGTGGCCGAGGCGGCGCGTCGCCTCGCTGCCGGCGAACTGGTTGCGTTTCCGACCGAGACCGTCTACGGGCTCGGTGCACGCGCCGACGACGACACGGCGGTCGCGCGCATCTTCGCCGCCAAGGGCCGGCCGGCGGACCACCCGCTGATCGTCCACGTCGCCGACGCGGCGGCGGCCGCGCGCTTCGCGGCCAGGCTCGAGCCGCTCGCGCAGCGGCTGATTGCCGCGTTCTGGCCCGGGCCGCTGACGCTGATCGTGCCGCGCGCCGACGGCGTTGCACGCGCCGCCGCCGGCAGGCAGGACAGCATCGGGCTGCGCTGCCCGTCGCACCCGGTGGCGCACGCGCTGCTCGCGGCCGCGGCGCGGCTCGGCGTGCCCGGCGTCGCGGCGCCGAGCGCGAACCGCTTCGGTCGCGTGAGCCCGACGACGGCCGCGCACGTCGTCGCCGAGTTCGGCGCAGCGCTCGCCGTGCTCGACGGCGGCGCGTGCCCGGTGGGCATCGAGTCGGCGATCGTCGACGTCACGCGCGGCGTGCCGGTGCTGCTGCGTCCGGGCGTGCTGACGCGCGAGCGGCTCGAGGCCGCCACCGGCCAGCCGCTGGCCGCGCCCGACGCGCGCGCCCCGCGCGCCAGCGGCACGCTGGCGTCGCACTACGCGCCGGCGGCACGCGTGCGCCTGTTCGACGCCGAGTCGCTGCGCGCGGCGCTGGCCGCACCGCCGGCCGGTGTGCGCGTGGCGGTATATTCGCGCGCGCCGGTGGCGGCGGGTGGCGTCGCGCTGCAGCGCCGCATGCCCGACGACGCCGAGGCGGCAGCGCGCGAACTGTTCGCGACGCTGCGCGAACTCGACGCCGCCGGCGTCGAGCAGATCTGGGTCGAGCGGCCGCCCGCGACTCCTGCATGGGAAGGCGTGCGCGACCGGCTGCAGCGCGCCGCCGCCTGAACGCCCGACCCGCCCGCGACTGTCCCCGATGGAGCCCGCATGATGTCCAGCGCACCCGCGCCTGCCCGCCCAACCGCCCGCCGCGCGTGGCACTGGTTCGCCGCCCTCGCCACCGCGTGGCTCGTCGCGGGCTGCGGCGGCAGCCAAGTGCAGGAGTTCGACGCGCAGCGTCTGTTCGTGTTCGGCGACGAGATGAGCGCGATCAATGCCGACGGCGCGAACGGGCGCAAGTACACGATCAACGGCTTGACCAGCGCTAGCGAGCGCGACTGCCGGCTGAACCCGATCTGGGTGCAGTCGGTCGCGTCGCAGGTCGGTCTCGTGTTCGCCGAGTGCAACCCCAATGCGGTTACGCCCGCCGCGTTCATGCGCGCCGCCGCCGGCGCGCGCGTCGCCGACGTGACGGCCGCACTGGCGGCCTATGCGGGCGAGCGGGCTGCGCGCGACCTCGTCACGGTCGCGGTTGGCCTGCACGACGTGCTCGATGTCTACGCAACGTACAACGGCAGCAACGAGGCCGCGCTCGCCGCCGATCTCGAGTCCCGCGGCGAGGCGCTGGCCACTGCGATCAACGGCGTCGTGCGCCTGGGCGGCCCCGTCGTGCTCGTCACGACCGTGATCGACGTCGGCAAGACGCCGTATGCACGCGCCGAAGAGGCCGCCTTCGCCGGCCGTGCGGCACTGCTGACGCGGCTCTCGCAGGCCTTCAACAGCGGGCTGCGGCTGGGCATCGTCAACGACGGTCGCGTGATCGGCCTCGTCGACGCGTTCGAGCAGGTGCAGGCGATGGTCAGCACGCCGTCGAGCTACGGTCTGACCAACGTCACGGGTGTCGCGTGCAACAACGCCGCGACATGGCCGAACACGTCGCCGGCCACGCTGCTCGACTGCACCAGCGCGACGCTCGTCAGCGGCGCGACGAACGATGGCTGGCTGTGGGCCGACCTGCTGCGCCTCGCGCCGCGCGGTCAGGCGCGGCTGGGCAGCGTCGCGCTCAGCCGCCTGAGCAACAACCCATTCTGAGTCACGCGTCGCTGTTCACCGCGAGCGACGTGTTCCGCCCCGACGGGCCGTTTCATCGCGGTCTAGGTGCGGCCACACCCAAAGCAGGGTCAGCAGTGCGAGGGTCGCGCCGATCGCGGCTTCGGCCGAGATCGCGATCGACGTCTCGGTGACGATCCCGGGCACTGGGATTTCGATCGTCTCTTTGCGCAGGACCGCCAGATCGATGCGGCAGTCGTCGCGTGTCGTCGTGGCCATGTAGACCGCCGGTGAGGCGAACGCGGCGGTGACGTCGCCGGAAATGCCCGTCGCATCGCCGCCGCACGCCGCGACTTCGAGCGTGCCGATGCGCACCGTGTGGCCACGCCAGCCAAACCCGCACAGCGAACGGTGTGCGGCGCTGACCCCGAGCCCTTCGAGCGGTGGCAACGGGTAGCGCGGGCGCAGCACGACTTCGACGGCGCGTCGGCGGTCGATCAGCGGTTCGCCAGCCAGGGGCCACTGCCGTTCGACGGCGAGATCGTGCTCGTCCGTGCCACAGCGCTGCTCAGGCTCGTCGAGCGCGACGCCGGCGTCGCGCGCGACGGCCCGGGCGACGTGCAGGGGCAGCCCTTCGAGCGGTGGTGCGGTGCCGCTCGAGACGTAGAGTGTGACGCGCTGGCCGGGGCACACCGCGCCACCGGCATGCGGGTTGGTGCCCGCGACGAAGCCGCGGGCGAGGCCGGATGGACGCACGATCTGGAGGGGGTCGCCGAAGCCGGCACGCTTTAGCCGCTCGACCGCATCGTCGACGTGCCGCCCGACGAGCGGCTCCAGCGGGCGGCAGCAGGGCGTGCAGCCGGCTTCGGTGTCCGCGCAGACTCGGCACTGGGCAGGGGGGGCGGCCGCCGCCAGCACGGACGACGATTGCGCGGCGACCATTGCCTGCGACGCGCCGATCCACACCGCGATCGCCGCCAGCGCCCGCAGGCCAACCCGGCCGACCCGGCGTTCAACCATCGCTCGCGTGCCCGTCGGGCCGCGGCCCGGTGCCGCGACGGTTCGTGATCTTCGACAGCAGCTCATACCAGAACGAGGCGCCCAGCGACACGGCCACAGCCATCAGCAGCCAGCCGACCACGCTGACAAAGATGTCGCTGGTATTGCCGAGCACTGCACGGTGGTTGCCGAGCGAGGGCAGGCGGCTCCACAGGTCGTGCAGTTTGGCGTCGGCCCGCCGGGCCCCCTCCAGCGCGGGTTCGAGCCGATCGGCGAGGCGTTGCGCTTGCGTGCGGTGCGCACCCGGTGCGCCGGCGTTGGCGCTGTCGCGCAGGATGGCGCGCGCAGCGCCGCCGAGTTCGGGATCCCAGATCACCATGCGGTGGCTCCAGAGCGTGTCGTAGAGATCGGAAGGGTTCTTGGTGAATGGCTCCATCAATTCGCTGCAAGCGGCGACGTTGCGAGGATCGCCGTCGCGGGCCCTGATTTGGCTGGCGACGAGCGCCGCATCGGTCGGCCGCGTCGCCCCGACGTACGCCCGGCACAGGCTGGCGAGGAAGGCATTCGCCATCCGATCCTGGGGCGACAGTGAACCCGTCAGTGCCGACAGTGCCAAACCCGCATAGCCCGGTGCGGTGACGAGCAGCGGTGCCATTTCGAGCGCCAGCGCCTTCAAGTGCCCGTTGCCGTTGCCATCGGGCTCGCCGGTGGCCACGCGCTGCGCTCGATCGCGCCACCCGCGGCTGTCGGCGGCACGCACGAACAGCGCTTGCTGGGCCAGCGTCACCCGCTCCGGGCCGCCGTCGGCGATCTGGTCGCCGAGCGTGGCCACGGCCTTGCGCAGCGCGGGGTCGGCGCCGAGGTCGCGCGCGAGCCAGATCGGGTTGATGTTGAACGCCACGGCGAGCGAGAAGCCGCACACGCCCAGCGCCATCGTCGTGTGGCGCTTGAACCAGCCGGTGGCCCGGTCCATGACGTCGCGGTACCAGTTGGCGACGGCGGTGTGCAGCGCCTTGGGGTCGATGGTCGCTTCGACCATCGGCAGCAAGGCCTCGCGCAGCGGCGTCGGCAGCGGTGCATGGCGGACCACTTCGCTCGCCTGCCAGTCGATGTGTGCTTGCGGCATTTGCGTCACTGGGGTATGACTCAGTGCGCGGGCCACGAGCACCCACAGCGTGGCGGCGTCGGGTGGCGGATTGCCCCAGGCGTGGTTCGCCCGCAACTCGTCGACGACGCGGCCGAGCGCGTCGGCGAGCCGTGCCGTGGTGGGTGATCCCGGCCTTTGTGCGAGCAAGATCCGGCGCAGTCCGCATAGCCGCAGCCACGTGCGGCCTTCAGCGGCCCATTCGCACACGGCCTGTAGCGGGTCGGTCGCATTGCGGAGTCGCTCGTCGAGCGCGTGTGGCCGTCTGCGCAGACCTTGCAAGGCATGGCGAAAAAGCGCTGAATTTTTCAGTGCCGGGTGCAGTTCCGCGAGCCGCGCCAGCAGCACGGTCGCGAAGGTCTCGGCCGGGATGTACGACGGCGCGGTCGAGCGGCCGCTGCGCCTCAGCGCCGGCTTGCGCAGCGACACGATCAGTGGATGCGACAGCAGCGCCAGCGGGTCGACGGTCGGGGAGCCTTCCAAGCTGCCGGCTCGCGACCGCAGCAGCCAGCCGTCGACGAAACGCAGCCTGTCGGTGCCGATCACCATCTCGCAGACGAAGCGCTGCAGCGCCTTCGCGCGCAGGTTCAGCATCGTCGACCAGAACGTCTCGACGAGGAACGAGCACACGCTGGCGGCGAGCCAGAACAGCACGACCAGTCCGATGACGATTTCGAGCAGCGCCGACATGCTCATGCGCACCTCCCCATCACGGGCTCGGCAATGGGCTGGATGCAGAAGACCTGCCCGGTGCCGCCGCGGTGAATCTAGGCGTGGCGGCGGCGCCGTGCATCCGCCATCAGGCGGATGCCGCTGTCCTTCGTTGGTTCGGGCTGCATTCCAGGCGGCAGGGGTTGGCCGACATCGCACGCCCTCCTGCGCTCGAAACTTTCAATGAGCGGTTGTTGCCGCCGGGCCTCCCGAGTTTTCGCCCGGGCGCCGACCTGCGCAACCTGTCGGATGTCCCCGAGGTGATGAGTCACCCCGACGTCCGGTGGTGGTTTGCGTCACGGCGCGCGCTTTTCGCGAGGGGGCTCAACGAAGGCGGCGATCACCCGCGCGCCGCTGCGCGCGCACGACGCCGACCTTGACCGCGAGGATGCTCGCCGCCAGCGCGAGCGTCACGGCGTTGGCAACGATGATCGGCCACTCGCCGAGCGCGATGCCATAGACCAGCCACAGCGCGACGCCCGCCGTGAAGCACCCATACATGCCCAGCGAGATGCCGGCCACGTCGCGCGTGCGGAAAGTCAGCCACGCCTGCGGCACGAACGACGCCGTCGTCAGCGTCGCCGCGGCGTAGCCGATCCACGTTCCCCACTCCGCCGTCATCGCCGGCCGTCCCCGGGCCGCGTCACGGGCGGCGCGCGGCGTCGTCGAGCGTCCACTGCACCAGCGCGTCGAGCGCCGGTCGCGCGGCCTGCGCGTTGGCGTGCTGCACGACGGCCACCAGCACGTAGCGCCGCCCGCTCGTGCCGAGCACGTAGCCAGCCACCGCGGCGACGTCGCGCAGCGAGCCGGTCTTCAGGTGCGCGCGCCCGGGCTGCGCGCGCGAGCGCCGCAGCGTGCCGTCGACGCCGCTGGCCGGCAGCGACGACATCAGCTCCGACATCACCGGGCTCGCCCACGCCGCCTGCAGCAGCCGCGCGAGCGAATGCGCCGTCAGCCGCGTCTCGCGCGACAGGCCCGAGCCGTTGTCGAGCCGTAACGCCCCGTCGGGCTCGCCGAAGCGCTCGAGCGCCCAGCGCGTGAGCAGATCGCGTGCGGCCTGCGGCGTGGCCGGCGTGCGCGGCGTCTGCGTCTGCGCGGCCAGCGTCAGGAACAGCTGCTGCGCCATCACGTTGTTGCTGAACTTGTTGATGTCGCGCACGACGGCGGCCAGCGGCGGCGACTCGAACTCGAAGCTCGGCGGTGCGGCCGGCGCGGTGCCGTCGCGCACCGTGCCGGCCAGCCGCCCGCCGCCGGCGCGCCACAGCGCGCGCAGCAGCCGCGCGTTGTAGCTCGCGGGGTCGGGATACGCGACCGGCCAGCTGCGCTCGCCGCACGCGAGCGGGTAGCTGCCTTCGAAGCGCACGCGCTGCGGATCCTCGAGCGTGGCTTTCAGCCCGCCGCGCCAGTCGCCGCACGCCTCGCGCGACAGCGGCACCTCGGCGTCGACCGTGACGCCGTCGAGCAGCGGCTCGGCGCCGACGCGTGCGACGCCGCGCGCCGCGTCGGGCACGAAGCGGTACGTGACGGCCTTGTAGTTCAGCAGCAGCGCGTCGGGCTGCACGTTGTACGGCCGCAGCCACTCGCCGTCGAAGTCGGCCGGCGTGCCCTGCGCTTCGGCGAACGCGCTGCGGTCGAGCACGATGTCGCCGCGGATCTCGCGCACGCCGAGCTGGCGCACGCGCTCGAGCAGCAGCCAGGTGCGCTCGAGCGTCAGCGTCGGGTCGCCACTGCCGCGGATCACGAGCGCGCCGTCGAGCACGCCGTCCCTGACCGGGCCGTCGAGCCACACGCCGGTGCGCCAGGTCCACGCCGGGCCGAGCAGGTCGAGCGCGGCGTAGGTCGTCAGCAGCTTGGTCAGCGACGCCGGGTTGACGGCGTCGCGCGCGTGGTGCTGCAGCAGCGGCGCTGCGGCGCCGACCTCCTGCACGACGACGGCCATCGCCTCGGCCGGCACGCGGGCGCGCTGCAGCTCGCGCGCGACCTCGGCTGGCAGCGCCTGCGCGACGGACGCGCCGGCACCCGCCCACAGGGCGGCCGCGAGCCAGGCCGTGACGGTGCGCAGCGACATGCGGCGATGATCGCACGGCTACACTGCCCGCCATGTCGGTGCCGTCGTCTTCCCGCGCGCGCGCGATCGGCGCGGCCAGCGCGGTCGCGGTGCTGCTGATCTGGTCGTCGTTCATCGTCGTCGCGCGCTACGGCGCGCGGCTGACGCTGACACCGTTCGACGTCGCGTTCGTGCGCTTCGTGTTCTCGGGGCTGGTCGGCCTCGCCGTGCTCGCAGTGCTCGCGCCGCGCGGCGCGAGCCCGCTGGCCGGGCTCGGCTGGCGGCGCGTCGCGGCGCTGGCCGGCACCGCCGGCATCGGCTACTGCAGCCTGGCCTACAGCGCCTTCTTCTTCGCGCCGGCCGCGCACGGTGCGGTGCTGATGCCGGGCTCGCTGCCGCTGTGGACGGCGCTGGCCGCGCTCGTGCTGCTGCGCGAGCGGCTGACGGCGCGCCGCATGCTGGGGCTGGTGCTGATCGTCGCCGGCGACCTGCTCGTCGGCGGTGCCAGCCTCGTGCGTGCGTTCGACGGCGACACGACGTGGCGCGGCGACCTGATGTTCCTCGCCGCCGCGATGTGCTGGGGCACCTACACGGTGCTGTGCCGGCGCTGGCAGGTCGGCGCGGTGGCGGCGACGCTGGCGATCGCCGTGGGCTGCCTGGCGAGCTACGTGCCGCTGTACGCGCTCGGGGCCGCGATGGGCTGGTGGCCGAGTGCGCTCGCCGCCGCGTCGTGGACCGAGATCGGCGCGCAGGCGCTGTACCAGGGCGGGCTCGCGATGTGGGTGGCCGGCGTCGCGTTCACGCACGCGGTGCGCACCTTCGGCCCGGTGCGCACGACGATGGTCACCGCGCTGGTGCCCGGCATCGCCGCGCTCGCGGCGGTGCCCTTGCTCGGCGAGCCGCTGGGCGCGCACGCGCTGGCGGGGCTCGCGTGCGTGACGCTGGGGCTGTTCCTCGGGCTGCGCGCGGTGCCGGCGCCGGCACCGGCGGCCGCGCTGGCGGCGACGCGTTGACGCGGCGGGCGGGTGCATGGCAGCGAGACTGGTCGCGATCGACACTTCGACCGAGCGGATGGTGCTCGCGGTGGGCACGGCCGACCGTGTCGTCACGCGCGACGAGGCGGGTGCCGCGCGCACGTCGGCGCGGCTGCTGCCGGCGCTGCACGAGCTGCTCGCCGAGGCGGGACTCGCGCTGGCCGAGGTCGATGCGATCGCATTCGCGCGCGGCCCCGGCGCCTTCACCGGCCTGCGCGCCGCGTGCGCCGTCGCGCAGGGGCTCGCACTCGGGCTCGGGCGGCCGGTGCTGCCGCTCGACAGCCTGCTCGTCGTCGCCGACGCGGCGCGCGCGCAGGGCGCCGGCGACGACGTCGCCGTCGCGATGGACGCGCGCATGGACGAGATCTACGCCGGCCGCTACGTGCACGACGGCGCGCGCTGGCGGCTGCGCCAGCCGCCGGCGCTGTGGGCGCTGCCGCCGCTGGTCGACGCGTGGCAGCGTGAGCCTCCGGCCGCGGTGGCCGGCTCGGCGCTGAACGTGTTCGGCGACCGGCTGATGCTGCCGCCGTGCGTCGTGCAGTGGCCCGAACCGGGCGACTGCGGTGCTGCGCTGATGCGGCTCGCGCAGACGGCCTGGCGCGACGGCGGCGGTGTCGACCCCGCCGACGCGCTGCCGCTGTACCTGCGCGACAAGGTCGCGCTGACGACGGCCGAGCGTGCGGCCGCGGCGGCGCGGTGAGTTCATCGCGGAAGGAGAGGGGTGTCGTCGTGCGCAGCTGGCGGGGGCCGAGATCGATGGCGGGACTGTGGTACCTGACCCTGTCCTTCGTCGTCGCCGGACCGCTGTTTCGTGAGGGGCCGCAGCGGCTCGACAACCTCTGGTACCTCTACATGTCGCCGACCTTCGACGAGGGCAGTCCATGGGTGCTCGCCGCCGTTGCGCTGGCGAGCGCACTGCTCGGGCTGGCCGGGCTGGTCAACCCGTACTCGCCGCGGCTGTCGGCGTGGCTGTCGCGCCACGAGATCGGCGCGCGCCTGGCGGGCCTCGGGCTGCTGTTGTTTGGCATCGCGCTGTGGCAGTTCAGCCGGCCGGTGACGATCGCCTACGGCGTCGGGGCCGGCTTGCTCGCGTGGTCGTGGCGTCGTGCCGACCCCGACGACGGGTGGTTCTGAACCGGTGCCCGATGCGCAGACGCGGTCTAGCGGGATTACCTGGCCGCCCGGCGTCGCCGGGACGTGATGGGCAGCCGTCGGTGGCGCTGTCGTTGCTCGTCCACGCGTCGTGGCCGGCGAGCGTGGCGGCCGCGGTCGCCGCCACGACGGCGCCGCAGGGTGCGGCGTGGCTCGGGCGCGTGCCCGAGGTGTTCGCCATCCTCGCTCTGCCGTACGCTGTGTGGATGCTCGTGTCGGTCTGGGTCGCCGCGTGCCGCCGCACCATCGTCGGGGGTGTCGTCGGACTCCATCTGGACCTGCTCGTCGTCGGAGCGATGGTCGCGTCGTCGGCCGAGTCCCATGCGGCGAACGGCTGGTTGCTGTACCTGTTCAGTGCGCCGGTGGCTGCTCTCGCCGGCGCCGCCGTGGCCCGCTGGCTCGCGGTTTCCGGGGCCGCAGGGGGCGCGAAGAGAGGTCGGGGCGGCTGATGAGCAGCAGGTCGTCCAGCGAGCGTGCCGTGGCCGCCGCGCATCTGGCGCCGATGACGCTCGACGACGTCGATGCGGTGTACGCGCTCGAGGTCAGCGCCTACAGCTTCCCGTGGACGCGCGGCAACTTCGTCGACTCGCTGGTGGCCGGCCACCTCGCCGAAGTGCTGCGCGCCGGCGACGGCGAAGTCATCGGCTACTTCGTCGCGCTGCCCGGCGCCGACGAGATGCACCTGCTCAACCTCGCGGTGGCGCCGGCGCACCAGCGCCGCGGTCACGCGCGGCGGCTGCTCGACGAACTCGTCGCGCGCAGCGTCGCGCGCGGCGCGCGCAGCCTGTGGCTCGAGGTGCGCGAGAGCAATGCGCCGGCGCAGGCGCTGTACCGGCGCTACGGCTTCGTGCCGGTCGGCCGGCGGCGCGGCTATTACCCGGCCGCGCACGGCCGGCGCGAAGACGCCGTGCTGATGAGCCTGGACCTGGCGCCTTGGGCCGACGGGAGGGGCCATGGCATGGACTGAACGCCAGCGCGCGATGCTGCGCGAGATGGGCATCGAGCTGTGGCCGGGGGCGACGGTGACGAGCCCGCCGCTGCAGCCACCCGCAGCGGCTGCGCAGGGCGCGGCCCCCGCATCGGTGCCACCTGGTGCATCCGCTGCGCCGTCACCCGCGACGCCGCGCGGCGACGTTGCGACGATGGACTGGCCCGCGCTGCGCGCGGCGGTGGCCGCGTGCCAGGCCTGCGCGCTCGCGCAGTCGCGCCGGCAGACCGTGTTCGGCGTCGGTCACGAGCGCGCGCACTGGATGATCGTCGGCGAAGCGCCGGGCGAGCAGGAGGACCTCAAGGGCGAGCCCTTCGTCGGCCCCGCCGGGCGGCTGCTCGACGCGATGCTCGACGCGCTGGGCCTGACGCGCGAGGCGGGGCCGCCCGAGCGGCAGGTCTACATCGCCAACACGCTCAAGTGCCGCCCGCCGGGCAACCGCAACCCGCTGCCCGAGGAGATGGTGCGCTGCGAGCCCTTCCTCGTGCGCCAGATCCAGCTCGTGCAGCCGCGCATCCTGCTCGCGATGGGGCGCTTCGCGGTGCAGGCGCTGCTGCGCACCGACGAGCCGATCGGCCGCCTGCGCGGGCGCGTGCACCGCTACCAGGGCGTGCCGCTCGTCGTGACCTACCACCCGGCGTACCTGCTGCGCCAGCCGGCCGACAAGGGCAAGGCCTGGGACGACCTGTGCCTGGCCGCCGAGGTGCTCGAAGGGCAGGGCGCCGCCGGGGCGTGAGCGCCGGCGGGGGTGCGACTTAGCGGCCGCCGTCGGAGGTCTTGCCGCTCTTCGTCTTGACCGGCCGCTTCCACCCGGCGATCGTCACCTGCCGGCCGCGTGCGAGCGTCAGCTCGCCGGCCGGCGCGTCGTCGGTGATCGTCGAGCCGCCGCCGATCGTCGCGCCGGCGCCGATCGTCACCGGCGCGACGAGCACGCAGTTCGAGCCGATCAGCACGTCGTCGCCGATCACGGTGCGGTGCTTGTTCGCGCCGTCGTAGTTGGCCGTGATGCTGCCGGCGCCGTAGTTGACGCGTTCGCCGAGCGTCGCGTCGCCGAGGTAGGCGAGGTGGTTGGCTTTCGCGCCGCGCGCCAGCGTCGAGTTCTTCACCTCGACGAAATTGCCGATGTGCACCTCGTCGCCGAGCACGGCGCCCGGGCGCAGCCGCGCATACGGACCCACGCGCGCGTCGGCGCCGACCTGCGCGCCGTCGAGGTGGCTGAACGCCTCGATGCGCGCGCCGGCGGCCACCGTCGTGTCGCGCAGCACGCAGTGCGGCCCGACCGTGACGCCGTCGCCGAGCACGACCCGGCCCTCGAACACGCAGCCGACGTCGATCTCGACGTCGCTGCCGCACTCGAGCGTGCCGCGCACGTCGATGCGCGCCGGGTCCGCGAGCCGCACGCCGGCCGTCATCAGCGCGTCGGCGTGGCGGCGCTGCAGCCGCCGCTCGAGGTCGGCGAGCTGCTGCGGACTGTTGACGCCCAGCGCCTCGGTCTCGTCGGCCACCGGCAGACCGACGACCGGCACGCCGTCGGCCACGGCCATCGCGACGACGTCGGTCAGGTAGTACTCGCGCTGCGCGTTGTCGTTCTTCAGCGCGGCAACCCACCGCCCGAGCGCCGCGGTGGGTGCAGCCATCATGCCGGTGTAGACCTCGCCGATCGCCCGCTGCGCGGGCGTGGCGTCCTTCTCTTCGACGATCGCGAGCACGCGCGCGCCGTCGCGCACGATGCGCCCGTAGCCGTGCGGGTCGGCCGGCGTCATCGTCAGCAGCGCCAGACGCTCGCCGCCGCACGCGTCGACGAGCGCGCGCGCGGTGGCGGCGGTGACCAGCGGTACGTCGCCGTTGAGGATCAGCGTCGTCGGCGCGCCGGGGTCGAGTGCCGGCACCGCCTGCTGCACCGCGTGCCCGGTGCCCAGCTGCGGCTCTTGGCGCACGAACACGCGCCCGGGCGCGGCACACGCCGCCTCGACCTCGTCGCCGCCGTGGCCGACGACGACGACGACGCGCGATGCCGCCACGCCGGCAGCGGCGTCGAGAACGTGCTGCAATAGCGCGCGCCCACCGAGCCGGTGCAGCACTTTCGGCCGCTGCGACTTCATGCGGGTGCCGCGGCCGGCGGCGAGGATCACGACGTTGTGGCCCATCAAAGCATCCTTGGGTAGCGCCCGGATTATCCGGGCGCTGTGGCTGCTCGCCGTCGCGGCGATCGTGACGGGTTGCAGCGCGGTGCGCCTGGGCTACAGCCAGGGCCACGAGCTCGCGTACTGGTGGCTCGACGGCTACGTCGACTTCACCGCCGAGCAGTCGCCGCTCGTGCGCGACGCGCTGCGCGGCTGGTTCGCATGGCACCGCGCGACGCAGCTGCCCGAGTACGCCGAGCTGCTGCGCGAGGCGCAGCAGCAGGTGCGGCTGCCGGCGCAGCCCGAGCAGGTGTGCCGCTGGGCCGACGCGCTGCAGCAGCGCGCGCAGGTGGCGATCGAACAGGCGCTGCCGTGGCTCGCCGAGCTCGTGATCGCGCTGACGCCGGCGCAGCTCGCGCACCTCGAGCAGCGCCTCGCGAAGGGCAACGCCGAGTTCCGCGCGCAGTTCCTGCCCGACGACGCGGCCGCGCGCCAGCGCGCCCAGGTCGACCGCATGCGCGCGCGGCTCGAGAACGTCTACGGGAGCCTGGACCGCGCGCAGCGCGAGCGGCTCGCGCAGGCGATGGCCGCTTCGCCCACCGACCCCGAGCGCTGGTACGCCGAACGGCTGCAGCGCCAGCACGACCTGCTGACGACGCTGCGCGCGGTGCAGGCGCTGCCGCCAGCCGAGCGCACGCCGCAGCGCGTGCAACCGATGCTGGCCGAGCTCGCGCAGCGCGTCACGACGTCGCCGCGCGCCGAGTACCGCGAGCACCAGCAGCGCCTGAAGCGCTTCAACTGCGAGCTGATCGCGCGCGTGCACAACGACACGACGCCGGCGCAGCGCGAGCGCGCGGCGGCCCGGCTGCGCGGCTGGGAAGACGACGCGCGCGTGCTCGCGGCGGTGAACGGGGCGTAGGCGTCCGATGTCGGCCCGTTGCGGTCGTTCGTGAAGGCTTGACTGCGAGGGTGGGCGCCCGGCACGCGGCGCGGGCATGCGTGCTCCGGCCCACCTCGCGCGGCAGCGGCGGTGCACTGCGGTCGCCCTGCCCTGCGCAGCGAGGTGCCCTGGCACGGTGGGCGGCGAGCGCGAATGGGGCCTGCGCCCGCACGCCCACGCCACGCGCCGCCCTCACGCTGGGGCACGGCACGCGCGCGCAGTTTGTGCAGGGTTGAATGCAGGGGAGTGCGGTAAGGGGAGTGCGGTCCTTGGGGCGCAGGCCCATTGCGCTCGCGCCGGCCCGGATGTTGTGGTGTCTTGCTGAGCACGTCCTGCATCCGTCGCTGGGGACACTTCAGGCCGGCAGCGTCAACCGTCACCGTCGCCGTATCCCGGCGGCGTGATGCCCCATCGCTTCATGCGCCGGTAGACCGTCATGCGCGCCACGCCCAGCTGGTGCGCCACGGCGCTGACATTCCAGCGTGCGGCACGCAGGTACTGCAGCAGCAGCTGCGCCTCGGCCGGCACGGCCGCGGGCTCGGCAGGCGTGGTGGGGGCCGGGGCGGCACGCGCAGCCGCCAGCAGCCCATCGGGCAGGTCGGCCACGCCGATCACGCCGCCGTCACCGGCCATCGCGCTGGCGTAGTCGATGACGTTCCTCAGCTCGCGCAGGTTGCCCGGCCAGTCGTGCGCGCGCAGCCAGTGTTCGGCGTCCGGGCCCAGCTGCACCTGGCGGCCGCCCTCGCGCAGCAGCTTGGCCACCAGCCAGGGCAGGTCGCGCCGCTGGCGCAGCGGCGGCAGCACCAGGTGGGCGCCGGCCAGGCGGTAGTACAGGTCGTCGCGGAAGCGGCCGGCGCGCACCAGGGCCTGCAGGTCGGCGTGGGTGGCGGCGATCACGCGCACGTCGACCTTGACGGCGCGCGTGGCGCCGATCGGCAGCACCTCGCGCTCGGCCAGCACGCGCAGCAGCCGCGCCTGCAGCGGCAGCGGCATATCGCCGATCTCGTCGAGAAACAGCGTGCCGCCGTCGGCCTCTTGAATGAGGCCGGCCTTGCCCTTGAGCCGCGCGCCGCTGAAGCTGCCGGGCAGGTGGCCGAAGAGCTCGCTCTCGATCAGCGTCTCGGGGATGGCGGCGCAGTTGACGGCGACGAAGGGCTTGCCGCGGCGCTGGCTGGCCTGGTGCAGGGCCTTGGCGAAATATTCCTTGCCGCTGCCGGTTTCGCCGGTGATGAGCACGCTCACCGGCGTATCGACTAGGCGCGCGGCGCGCTGGATCTGGCGGTCGAGCGCCGGGTCGCCGCCCGACAGCTGTGCCAGCGGCGCCGGCACCACAGGGTCGGCGGGCGTGGCCACCGCGGCGGCATGGGCCCAGCGGCTGGGCGGCGGCACGGCGTGCAGGAACAGCACCCGCCCGCTGCGTGCCAGCGTCACCGCCCGGTGTTCGCCCGGCATCGCGCGCACGAAGCGGCCCAGGTCGTCCAGCCGGGCATTGACCAATTGCTCGAAGGGCAGGCCAAGCACGGTGCTGCCATGCTCGCCTTCCAGCAGCAGCTGGGCCGCGCGGTTGTGGCCGACGATGCGCCCATGCGCATCCAGCGCCACCAGATGGTCGGGGTTGATCTCGACGAATTCCGGGCTGGGGTGCAGCTTCAGCACCCAGTCGTGGCGGAAGCAGCGCAGAAAGTTGGCGTTCTCCACCCGCTGCGCATAGACCTTGACCAGCTGCAGTGCCAGGTGCTGGCTGCTCTTGGCCTGCGGGGAGGTCAGCGCGCTGATGTCAAGGATGGCATTCAGCCGCCCGAGCGGGTCGTACACCGGCGCCGCGGTGCAGGTCAGCGGGATGTGGGTGGCGTCGAAGTGGTCGCCCTGATGCACCGTCAAGGCCTGGCCGGTGGCGATTGCCGTGCCCACGCCGCAGGTGCCGGCGTGGTGTTCGGACCAGTCGCTGCCCAGGTAGAGCCCGGCCTTGCGCAGCGTGGCGTCGAGTTGCAGGTCGCCGATGAAGTCGACGGTGACGCCGCGCGCGTCGGTGAGCAGCACGCAATAGCCCATGCCGGCCACCTGCTGGTACAGCGCCTCCAGGCCGTGGCGGGCGATGCGCAGGAATTCGTCCAGCCGCTCTTGGTGCTCGCGCACGCGGTGCGGCGGCAGGATGATGGCCTCCTGCATCCGCGTCGGGTCCAGGCCGTGCTGGTGCACGCAGCGGGCCCAGCTGTCGGCGATCACTGGGTCGGGGGCCTGTGCTGGGGGCAGGGGCAGACCCTCGCCGGCCAGGCGCATCACGGTGGCGATGTGCTCGCGCTGTCGCAGTTCCATGCCCTGTCTCCTGCCCGTCCTGCCTGCGCGGCTGGGGCCGCGTCTGACCAGGCCCGACTGTAGCGCCGGCTCGCCGTGCGGCGGCCGAATCTCCTCAGGTCGAGAGCTTGCGGCCCAGCCGCTGCTCGATCTTCTCGGTCTTGCTCTTCAGCCGCCCGGCCGGCCCGGCGCGGTAGTCCACCTTCAGGTTCATGCCGATGCGCGAGCAGTCGGGCTCTAGTGCCTTGAAACAGGCGGTCACCACGCCCATCACCTCGTCCCAGTCGCCTTCGAGGATGGTGCCCATGGGCGTGAGCTGGTAGGGCAGGCCGCTGCGGTCGATGACGTCGAGGATGCGGGCCACGTATTCGCTCACGCTCTCGCCCTTGCCGCCGGGGGCCATCGCAAATTCAAGCAACACCATGGGGGTTCTCCGTCGATGCAACGACCCGCGGCGGGACGACGCGGGCCAACTGTTCGGCCAGCGCGGTCAGCGTGCGGGCCTCGATGTCGGTCGCGCCGGCGGCCTGCGCGACGCTGGTCAGCGCGTCGGCCCGGTAGCGCGTGGACGTGCCGAGCGCCGCTTCGAAGGTATTGGCGCGTGCCGTCAGCGCGACCGGATCGGCACTGACGACGATGACCGCATGCGCCAGCACCATCGGCACGCCGGCCACGCGGCGCCAGGCCTGCGCCGTGCCCGCCAGCTTGGCGCCGTCCACGGCCAGGTTGTAGCGGCCGTCGCAGAACGAGCCGGCCACCGGCTGCGGTGAGGCCTGGATGCCCAGCCGCGCGAGGGCAGCCGCCAGCGCCGCGCACAGGTCGCGGTAGATGGCCTCGGTGCCGGCGGGCGCGGCGCCGGGCGCCGGCCAGGCCAGGCTGAGGTTCCACACGCCCGGGCCCTGCGGCACCAGGCCGCCGCCAGAGGCGCGCACCTGCACTTCGCCATGCCGGCCGTCCGCCGCGGCGGCAGCCCAGCCGGGCAGGGCGGTGTAGCGCCGCGGCACGACGATGCCCGTCGGCGCCGTCCACAGGTGCGCGCTGGCCCGGCCGAGCGCCGCGCTGCCAGCCAGCCAGTCGGCCTCGTGCGCGACGCCGGCGGTCACGGGCCGCCGGTGCACGGTGACGAAGCCGAACACAGGCAGCGCCACCGCCGCCTCAGCATTCGGCGAGGTGGCCGCGCAGCAGCGAATTGAAGTCGCCGGCCTTCTCCATCATCGCCATGTGGCCGGCCTCGGGCAGCACCTTGACCTTGGCACCGGGCGGCGCATGCTGCGCGTGCGACGCCGGGATCACCTGGTCGGCCGCGCCCCACACCACCGTCACCGGCACGCCGGAACCTTCCAGTTCCAGCGCCGGCTGCTCGGCCTGACGGCCGCCGGCAAACAGCGACGCCGCCAGCGCCTGCAGCAGCTCGGGCACGCCGTCCAGCCGCTTGTACTTCAGCAGGTCGTCCAGCAGCTGACGGGTGACCAGCGACGGGTCGGCAAACAGCTGCTCGACCACAGGCTTGAGCTCGCGCCGCGACGCCGCGGCGACGAAGCCGTCGATGTAGGCGGCGTTGATCTCGGGCCCCAGCCCGGCGCTGTTGACGAGCGTGAGCGAGGCCACCCGCGGCGGCTGGTCGCGGGCCAGCTGCGCCGCGATGGCGCCGCCCATCGAATGGCCCACGGCATGCACGCGCGGCACCCCGATGGCGTCGAGGAAGCGCCCCACGAAGCGGGCCAGGTCGGCCAGCGTGTGTCCCGGCAGCCGGGGGTCGGACTGCCCGTGGCCGGGCAGGTCGAGGGCGATCACCGGATGGCTTTCCGCGATGGCGTCGAGGTTGAACAGCCAGTTGCCGAGGTCGCCGCCGAAGCCGTGGATGAAGAGCACCGGCGTGCCGGCCTCGGGCCCGCGGCGGGCGTGGCGCACGCGGATGCCGTCGACCTCGATCCAGGCGAAGGACGGCGCCTCGTCATCGCCCTCGGCGGCCGCAGGCACCACGTAGCCGGCGATGTAGGCGTCGATGTCGGCGTCCGAAACCTCGGGCTCGGCCAGCACGCCCAGCAGCGCCTTCACCGGCAGCGTCTCGCCATCCTTCGCCACCTTGCGCCGCAGCAGCCCGGGGTCGGGCGCCTCCACGGCGTTGGAGATCTTGTCGGTCTCGACGTCGACGATGGGCTGGCCCACCGTGATGCGCGTGCCCTCGTCGACCAGCCAGCCGGCGATGGTGCCTTCGCGCATCTCCAGCCCCCACTTGGGCATGACGATGGGGGTGATGCCAGGTGTAGCCATTACTGCTTGCCTCCGGCCATGGTGCGCTTGACGGCGGCCGCGATCTGCGCCGCGCTGGGGATGTACAGGTCCTCCAGTACCGGCGAGAAGGGCACCGGCGTGTGCGGCGCGGTCACCATCTCGATCGGCCCCTTCAGGGCCTTGAAGGCTTGCTGCACCACCTGCGCCGAGATGTCGCAGGCGATGCTGCAGCGCGGGTTGGCCTCGTCGACGCAGACCAGCCGCCCGGTCTTCTCGACCGATTCGAGCACGGTGTCCAGGTCCAGCGGGCTCAGCGTGCGCAGGTCGATGACCTCGAGCTCGACGCCCTCCTTGGCCATCGTCGCGGCGGCGTCCAGCGCGCGGTGCACCATCAGCCCGTAGGTGACGACGGTGGCCGTCCTGCCCTCGCGCACGACATTGGCCTCGCCGAACGGGATGGCATAGCTGGCCTCCGGCACCTCGCCCTCGAAGCCGTAGAGGTTCTTGTGCTCGAGGAAGATCACCGGGTCGTTGTCGCGGATGCTCTGGATCAGCAGGCCCTTGGTGTCATAGGGCGTGCTCGGGCAGACGACCTTCAGTCCCGGGATGTGCGTGAACAGCGGCGTCAGCATCTGGCTGTGCTGCGCCGCGGCGCGGAAGCCCGCACCGCACATCGCGCGGATGACGACCGGCGTCTCCGCCTTGCCGCCGAACATGTACCTGAACTTGGCGGCCTGGTTGAAGATCTGGTCGAAGCACACGCCCATGAAGTCGACGAACATCAGTTCGGCCACCGGGCGCATGCCGCAGCAGGCCGCGCCGATGGCGGCGCCGATATAGGCCGATTCCGACAGCGGGGTGTCCATCAACCGGTCGCCGTGCTTGGCGTACAGGCCCTTGGTGACGCCGAGCACGCCACCCCAGGCGTCGCGCTCGCCCTCGCCGCCGGCGCCGCCGACGATGTCCTCGCCCATCACGATCACCGAGGGGTCGCGCGCCATCTCCTGGTCAAGCGCCTCGTTGATCGCCTGCTTCATGCTGATCTTGCGTGCCATGGTGTAGGTCTCCTGGTGGCTCAGTAATGGACGTAGACGTCGGTCAGCAGGTCGGCCTGCGTCGGCAACGGTGCCGCCTTGGCCTCGGTGACGGCGCGCTCGATCAGCCCCAGCACCTCGTGGTCGATGGCCTGCAGCTCGGCGGCCGTCAGCACGCCGGCGCCGGTGACGGCGGCGGTGAATTTCTTCAGGCAGTCGTGGTTGCTGCGGATGTCGTCGAGCTCGCCGGGCGCGCGGTAGGTCTGCGCGTCGCCTTCGAAGTGGCCGTGGAAGCGCACCATCTTGCACTCCAGCAACGCCGGCCCGCCGCCCCGGCGCGCACGCTCGATGATCTCGCCGGCGGCCTCGTGCACGGCGAAGAAGTCGGTACCGTCCACCGTCACGCCGGGCAGGCCGAAGCCGGCCGCGCGGTCGACATAACTGTCCACCGCCACGCCGTAGTCGCGGCTGGTGGATTCGGCATAGCCGTTGTTCTCGACGACGAAGATCGCCGGCAGGTTCCACACCGCGGCCAGGTTCAGGCTCTCGAGGAAGGTGCCCTGGTTGCTGGCGCCGTCGCCGACGAAGCTGATCGCCACGTCGCTCGGTCCGCCCGACTTCTGGGCGCGAAATTTGGCCGCCAGCGCCGCGCCGCAGACCAGCGGCGCGCCGGCGCCCAGGATGCCGTTGGCGCCCATCATGCCCTTGCCGAGGTCGGCGATGTGCATGCTGCCGCCCTTGCCCTCGCAGCTGCCGCCCTTCTTGCCGTAGATCTCCTTCATCATCGCCACCGGGTCCACGCCCTTGGCGATGCAGTGGCCGTGGCCGCGGTGCGTGCTGGCGATGCGGTCACCGTCCTTCAGGTGCATCATGATCCCGGTGCCGGCGGCCTCCTCGCCGGCATACAGGTGCACGAAGCCGGGGATGTCGCCACGCGCAAAGTCAATGTGCAGCCGCTCCTCGAATTCGCGGATGGTGCGCATCGTGCGGTAGGCCTGCAGCAGCTGCTCGCGCGACTGCGGGAAGGGGTTGCCTGCCATCGTCTGTCTCCTCGTCGGTCAGGGGTTGGAAAGGGGGTGGTCGGCGGGTGCCGACCGCAGCAAGCCGTCGCGCGCCGCCGCCGCCATGCAGCGCGCCACGTCGACGGTGAAGAAGGCGTTCTCGCGCAGCGTCACGCTGACGCGGTCGCCGGCCTCGAAGGCCAGTTCGCGTTCCCCGTCCAGCGCCACCGTGCCTGCCTGCTGCTGCACGCGCAGCGGCTCGTCGGGCGCCATGCGCTGCCAGCTGGCCACCGGCACCGGCAGCACCAGGCCCGGCGCGATGGGCGCGTGCAGCGTCAGCAGCGTGTGCGCGGGATCGGCCGCCAGCTGTACCGCCAGGCCGCCGCGCTCGCGCCGCGACACCGGTTGCAGCAGGCCGCCGATCGACGACAGGCCGATGGCCTCGGGCTCGGCAAAGGCCAGGTAGGCGGCGGCCAGCGAGCCGGTCTTCCACAGCGCACGTGCGCCCACGCTGCGGTCGTGCGTGATGACGGCGTCGACGATGGCGATGTCGCGCCGCTGCGGGCCGCCGTCGCGTGGGTGGATCAGTACCTCGAGCAGCTTGTTGGGCACCAGCGCCTGATCGGCGTCGATGCGCCCGGCGGCAAAAAGGCCGGCCGCCAGCCCGGTGATGGTGGGCTCGCGCATCTCCGGAAAGGCATTGTTGGTTCCAGTCGAGAGCCCGGCGATCGGCGGCGCATCGGGTCGGCCCGCCAGCTCGCGCACCACCGCGCGGTGCGTGCCGTCACCGCCCAGCACGACGATGGCGCGCGCGCCGGCGGCGTGCAGCGCCCGCGCCGCGGCAAAGCTGTCCTCGACGGTGGACGCGGGCTCGAAGTCCAGCCACTCGATGACCGGCAGCGTGCTGTCGCCACGCTTGAGGTGCCGCTCCAGCAGAGCGCGGATGCCGCCGCGGTCGGGCATCAGCAGGGCACGCGCGACGCCGGCAGCGCGCGCGGCCTGCAGCAGGCGCAGCACGATGTTGACGCGATCGGTGATCTGCAGGTTGCCGGCGTTGGCGACGACGCGGCGGATGTCGCGCGCCGACACCGGGTTGGCGACGACGCCGAGCAGCGGGGGTGACGAGGGGCCGGTCATGCCGCGGTAAGGGCAAGCGGCGTGCCAGCCACGTGCTGCGTGGTGCTGTCCCAAGTGATGGGCCGGCGGTCTGCGGGTTGTCCCGCGGCAATGCAGCTGTCGCAACGTGACAGCTGTCGCGCCTTGGGGTGTGACGGTTTGCCAGTGAGGCTCTCATTCACGCCAGCGTCGTCTGGCCACGGGCGGTGCCGACCGCACCGCGCTTCGCTCACCGCAATCGTGTCCACACGAGATGGGCCGGAGCACGCATGCCCGCGCCGCGTGCCGCGCACCCACCTTTGCAGTCAAGCCTTCACGAACGACCGCCACGGGACGCAAGCGCTTGCACGGCATCGTCCGTGCAACGGCGCCTCGGGCCCGATCAGCCGTCGCGCGGGTCGTCGCGCACGATGCGGATCGCAGGCGGCGCCGGCGCGCACGGCTCCTCGTCGAACGCGATGTCGCCGTCGGGGTCGGCGACACCGGTGCGCTGCAGCGTCTCGAACGGGTACAGCTTGCGGTCCATCAGGTGCGACGGCACGACGTTGGCGAGCGCGGTGAACATGTTGTCGATGCGCCCCGGGAAGCGCCTGTCCCAGTCGCGCAGCATCTGCTTGATCTGCGCGCGCTGCAGGTTGGGCTGGCTGCCGCACAGCGTGCACGGGATGATCGGGAACTTGCGGTGCTCGGCCCAGCGCTCGAGGTCGACCTCGGCGACGTAGGCCAGCGGGCGGATCACGATGTGGCGGCCGTCGTCGCTGACCAGCTTCGGCGGCATGCCCTTGAGACGGCTGCCGAAGAACATGTTCATCAGCAGCGTCTGCAGCATGTCGTCGCGGTGGTGGCCGAGCGCGATCTTGGTCGCGCCGAGCTCGCTGGCGACGCGGTACAGGATGCCGCGGCGCAGCCGCGAGCACAGGCTGCACATCGTCTGCCCTTCGGGGATCAGGCGCTTGACGATCGAGTACGTGTCCTGCGTCTCGATGTGGAAGGGGATGCCGAGCGAGCGCAGGTACGTCGGCAGCACGTCGGCCGGGAAGCCCGGCTGCTTCTGGTCGAGGTTGACGGCGACGACGTCGAAGGCGATCGGCGCGCGCCGGCGCAGCCCGAGCAGGATGTCGAGCAGTGCGTAGCTGTCCTTGCCGCCCGAGACGCACACTATGACCTTGTCGCCGGGCTCGATCATGTTGAAGTCGGCGATCGCCTGGCCCACGAGGCGGTGCAGGCGCTTGTCGAGCTTGCGCAGCTCGAACTCGGCGCGGCGCGGGTCGGCGGCCGGCGTGGTCACGGCGGTGTCAGGCGAGGTCGTGGACATGGACGTCGGCGACGACGGGCGCGCCGTCGCAAAGCGGGAACACGTTGGGTTGGGTGATGCGCGCCCACGCGCGGCGCACCGTGCGCCTGGCGAGCACGCGCAGCCGCTCGACCGACAGTCGCCGCAGCGCGGTGGGGCCGTTCATGCGAGGTACCCGAAATCGCGATCGTGCGGCTGCAGGTGCTGGCCGGCGTCGACGAGCACCGTCGTGCCGGTGCTCGCGCGCGCCGTCAGCAGGAAGTGCACCGCGTGGGCGACGTCGTCGGGCCGCGCGCCGTAGCCGAGCAGCGCCTTGGCCTGCAGCTGCGCGAGCTTGGCGTCGTCGATCTGCGCGCTGCCCAGCGTGAGGCCGGGCGCGACGCCGCACACGCGCACGCGCGGCGCCAGCGCCTGCGCGAGCAGCGTCGTCGCGCACTCGAGCGCGGCCTTCGACAGCGTGTACGACAGGCAGTCGGGGTTCGGATTCCACAGCTTCTGGTCGAGCAGGTTGACGACGCAGCCCGGCGTGTTGGCGCCGCGCGCGGCGAGGTGCTCGTGCAGCGCCTGCGCGAGCACGACGGCCGGCGCCGTGTTGGCGCGCCAGTGACGTTCCATCGCGGCGTAGCTGAAGTCGGCCGCGTGGTCCGGCTCGAACAGCGACGCGTTGTTGACGACGGCGTCGAGCCGGCCGAAGTGCGCGACGACGGCCGGCACCAGCGCCCGGCAGGCGGCCTCGTCGGCGAGGTCGGCCGCGAACGCGGCGGCGGCGGCGCCGGCCGCCACGGCGTCGTCGACGGTGCGCCGGGCGTCGGCCTGCGAGCGGTGGTAGTGCACCGCGACGTCGTGGCCCTGGCGCGCGAGGTGCAGCGCGATCGCGCGCCCGAGCCGGCGGGCGGCGCCGGTGACGAGCACGACGGGGCGGGCGGACATGGGCTTCCTACAATCGGTCGATGAACGAGCGCTCGGCCCGGAGGGCGACGGCGGCGTCGCCGGCCGGCGGCGCGCAGCCGGCCAGTGTATCGACGCCGCTGCAGCGGCACATCGCGCAGGCCATCGCCGCGGCCGGCGGCTGGCTGCCGTTCGACCGCTTCATGGCGCTGGCGCTGTACGCGCCGCAGGGCGGCTACTACGCGCGCGGCGACCGCCAGTTCGGCCTCGGGCCGGCGTCGGGCAGCGACTTCGTCACCGCGCCCGAACTGTCGCCGTACTTCGGCCGCGCACTGGCGCGGCAGGTCGCGCAGTGGCTCGACACGGCCGGCGCCGACACGGTGTGGGAGTTCGGCGCCGGTTCGGGGGCGCTGGCCGAGCAGCTGCTCGACGCGCTCGGCGAGCGCGTGCGCCGCTACGCGATCGTCGACGTCTCGCCGGCGCTGGCGGCGCGCCAGCGCGAGCGGCTGCGGCGCTTCGGCGCGCGCGTCGAGTGGCTGGCCGAGCTGCCGGCGCGGCTGCACGGTGTCGTCGTCGGCAACGAGGTGCTCGACGCGATGCCGGTGCAGCTGCTGCACTGGGACGGCGAACGCTGGTCGGAGCGCGGCGTCGCGCTCGACGGCGAGCGCTTCGTCTGGGCCGACCGGCCGACCGAGTTGCGCCCGCCCGTCGATGCCGGTTTCGTGCCCGGCACCGTGACCGAACTGCACCGGCAGGCGTGCGCGTTCGTGGCGACGCTCGCCGAGCGGCTCGACCGCGGTGCCGCGCTGTTCGTCGACTACGGTTTTCCGCAGGCCGAGTACTACCACCCGCAGCGCACCGGCGGCACGCTGATGTGCCACCGCGCGCACCGTGCCGACGCCGACCCGCTGGCCGACGTCGGTGACAAGGACATCACGTCGCACGTCGACTTCACGGCGGTCGCGCTCGCGGCGCAGGACGCCGGTGCCGACGTGCTCGGCTACACGACGCAGGCACGGTTCCTGATCAACTGCGGGCTGCTCGACCTGCTGGCCGACGCCGACCTGCGCGAGCGCGCGAACGCGCAGAAGCTGCTGACCGAGCACGAGATGGGCGAGCTGTTCAAGGTGCTCGCGTTCGGCCGCGGCATCGACGTGGCGCCGCTGGGCTTCGCCGCAGGCGACCGCACGCACACGCTGTGAGGCCGCGATGCGCTGGCTGATCGTGTTCCTGCTCGCGTTCCTGCTGTTCAACGGCTTGCGCGCGTGGCTCGAGAAGATCGGCCTCGGCCGACTGCCGGGCGACTTCAGCTTCCGCCTCGGCGGGCGCGAGTGGTACGTGCCGCTGGCCAGCAGCCTGCTGCTGAGCCTGATCGCGATGGCGATCGGCGCGCTGGTCTGACCGCCGCCGGCGCCGCTTCAGCCTTCGAGCGACCACTCGTGCGCGCAGTGCCGGCAGCGCACGCGCAGCCGCCGCCCGCCGGCTTCTTCGGCGGCGACCTCGAGGCGGCCGTAGGTCTGGCACTGTGCGCACACCGCCTGGTTGGCCACCTGCTCGGCGTGCATCAGGCGGTACAGATAGCGGCGCAGCGCGACGACGCCGACGACGCCGCACAGCCCGATCGCCGCGAAGTTGCCCAGCCGCGCGTCTGTGCCGCCCAGGCTCAGCCCTTCGAAGGCCGCGGCCAGGCCGATCGTGCACAGGAAGGTCAGCACCAGCCACGCATGGCTGCCGAGCAGCTCGCGCTCGTACCACTTGCGAAACCCGTGCTTGCGGATGCCGTCGGCCAACCCCATGCCACGCTCCCGGACTGCCCGTGGCCGTCGAGCGTAGCGCAGCCGCGCCGGCCGCGCGGTCCGGGGGACTCGCCGCCGTCAGGACGCCGCGGCGATGCCGGCGTCGGCGAGCGCGGCCACGCGGGCGCGGCGGATCGCGGCGCCGATCTGCGGGCCGGGCACGCCGCCGGCAGACGCGGCGATCGCCGCCGTGTCGACCGCGCGCGCGACGTCGAGTGCGCGCTGCAGCCGCTCGCGCGGCGGGTACGGGTCGTGCTCGCGCCCGCGGCGCCCGCGCGCGTCGCACTCGCACGCGAGCAGCAGCTGCGCAAAGCGCTCGGGCCGCCGCAGCGCGTCGCAGCGCTCGAGCAGGCGCAGCACGCCGGCGGCGTCGAGCGCGGCGCTGGCGTGCACGTGCCCGTGTTCGCGCGCGGCGAGCACGGCGAGCTCGTGGCAGTCGCCGGGCACCTTGAGCCGGCGGTCGATCGCCTCGACGAGCTGCACGCTGCGCGCCTCGTGGCCGAGGTGGCGCGGCCACTCGTCGCGCGGCGTCGTGCCCTTGCCGAGGTCGTGGCCGAGACAGGCCCAGCGCACCGGCAGCGGTGCGTCCAGGCGCGCCGCGGCGTCGAGCACGAGCATCAGGTGCACGCCGGTGTCGACCTCGGGGTGGTGCTGCGCGGGCTGCGGCACGCCCCACAGCCGGTCGACCTCGGGCAGCAGCACCGCGAGCGCGCCGCAGTCGCGCAGCACCTCGAACATGCGGCTCGGGCGCGCCTCCATCAGCCCGCGCGCGAGCTCCTGCCACACGCGCTCGGGCACCAGCGCGTCGACCTCGCCGGCGTCGACGAGGCGGCGCATCAGCGCCGTCGTCTCGGGCGCGACGCTGAAGTCGGGCAGCCGCGCCGCGAAGCGCGCGACGCGCAGGATGCGCACCGGGTCCTCGGCGAATGCGTCGGTGACGTGGCGCAGCACGCGCGCGGCCAGGTCGCGCCGGCCGCCGTAGGGGTCGATGACGTCGCCGCTGTCGGGGTCGATCGCCATCGCGTTGATCGTCAGGTCGCGCCGTGCGAGGTCCTGCTCGAGCGTGACCGATGCGTCGGCGTGGAACGTGAAGCCGTGGTAGCCGCGCGCGACCTTGCGCTCGGTGCGCGCGAGCGCGTACTCCTCGCCGGTCGCGGGATGCAGGAACACCGGGAAGTCGCGCCCGACGGGCCGGAAGCCCGCCGCGAGCATCTGCTCGGGCGTCGCGCCGACGACGACGTGGTCGACGTCGCCCACCGGCCGGCCGAGCAGCCGGTCGCGCACGGCGCCGCCGACGACGTAGCTCTTCACCGTCGGCCGGCCCGCTGGCTCGCCGCCGGCAGGTTCAGTTGCGGTGCGCCCGCGCGCGCAGCGGCGTCAGGCGCGCGCGGCCGGCGCCGCTGCCGAGGTAGGTCGGCACGATCGCTTCGAGCGCCGAGGGCGCGATGCCCAGCGCCTCGAGGCCCGGCAGCTGGCCGGTCGCGACGTTGGGCACCTGCATCGACAGCAGGTTGTCGCGCGACATCAGCGGCTCGCCCGGCGCGAGCTCCATCAGCCGCGCCTGCAGGCCCGCGAGCGCGCCGGGCAGCGGCAGCACCGGGCGCTCGTGCCCGGCGAGGCGCCCGGCCAGCCGCACCAGCTCGGCCAGCGTGTAGACGGTCGGGCCGACGCACTCGTAGGTCTGGCCGATCGCGTCGCGGCGCTCGAGGGCGACGACGATCGCGCGCGCGACGTCCTGCACCCACACTGGCTGGAAGCGCGCCTGCGCGCCGCCCAGCGGCACCAGCGGCAGCACGCCCTGCAGCTTCGCGAACAGGTTGATGAAGCGGTCCTCGGCGCCGAAGATCACCGACGGGCGCAGGATCGTCAGCTCGAGGCCGGCGTCGCGCAGCACCGCTTCGCCCTCGGTCTTCGAGCGCAGGTACAGCGACGGCGCGTTGGGCCCGACGCCCAGCGCGCTGACGTGCACGAGCCGCCGCACGCCGGCGTCGCGCATCGCCTTCGACAGCCGGCGCGGCAGCTCGACATGGACTTCGCGGAAGCGGGCCTCGTCGCCGTGCAGGATCGCGATCAGGTTGACGACGGCGTCCTGGCCGGCGACCAGCCGCGCCAGCGCACGGTCGTCGCGCACGACGTCGGCCTCGACGACTTCGACGGTGGGCAGGTAGCGGATCGTGCGCCCGGCGCGGGCGCGGCGCGTGGGCACCGTGATCGTGCCGCCGGCACCACCGCTGCGCTCGACGAGTTCGGCGCAGGTGGCGCGGCCGACGAAGCCGGTGCCGCCGAGGACGAGGATGCGATTCATCGGGGACGAGGACAGTCTGAGGGGTTCCACGGCAGGGTTCAGGGCAGTTCGTCGTTGGCCGGCGGCGCGTCGACCGGCCGTGGCCCGATCGGTGGGCCCAGCCGTGCCTTCAGCGACGGCGGCTCGCTGCCGAGCACGACGGCATAGTAGGCCGCGTTCGACAGCACCTTCTTGACGTAGTCGCGGGTTTCGTTGAACGGGATCGTCTCGGCCCACATCGCCGGCTCGAGTTCGGGACCGTCGCGCCAGCGCCGCGGCCGTCCGGGCCCGGCGTTGTACGCCGCGGTGGCCAGCGCCGGCGAGCCGCCGAAGTCGTCGAGCACGAGCCGCAGGTAGGTGGTGCCCAGCCGCAGGTTGGTCTGCAAGTCGTCGATCATCTGCGGCGTGTACGTCAGGCCGAGGCGGCGTGCGACCCAGCGTGCGGTGGCCGGCATCACCTGCATCAGCCCCGAGGCGCCGACGCCCGAGCGTGCGTCGGTCACGAAGCGCGATTCCTGGCGGATCAGGCCGTAGACCAGGGCCGGGTCGAGGCCGGCGTCGCGCGCGCGCTCGACGACGGCGTCGCGAAACGGCGTCGGGAAGCGCTGCGCGAGGTCGACCTCGGCGCGCGTGCGCTCGCTGGTGTTGATGCAGCGGTCCCACACGGCGCGCGAGCACGCCAGCTGCGCCGCGGCGAGCAGTTCGCGGTCGCCCATGCCGATCAGCGAGAAATTCCACTCGCGCACGCCCTCGCTGCGCAGGCCCAGCGCGAGCGCGTGCAGCGCGCGCGCGAGCCCGGGGTGGCGCTGCGCGGCCGCGCGCTCCGCGGCGCTCAGCGGCGCCGGCGCCGGCGGCAGCGCCGGCGAGCGCCCGAGGTCCTCGGCGGCGAGCTTGCCGTAGAAGTGCATCTGCCCGGCGATCGACGCCAGCGCCTGCCGCGCCGCGCTGCGCTGGGCCTCGCCGGCCTCGCCGTCGGCGGCCAGCGCGAGGTCGGCGCGTGCGCCCCAGTAGACCCACGCCGGGTCGCTGCGTCCGGTGGGCGTCATCGCGTCGATCGCCTGGCGCACTGCGTCCCAGCGCGTGGGCTTGCTGCGCAGCGCCGCGCGCACCTGCCAGGCCAGCGTGTCGTCCGACCACGCGCTGGCGCCGTCGCCGGCACGTTCGGCATAGGCGCGCGCCTGGGCGTACCGCTCGAGCGCCTGCGGCTGCAGCCGCAGCGCCGTCCAGCGCGCCGTCTGTGCCCACGCCCACGCGGCGGCCTCGGGCTCGAGCCGGCCGGCGAGTCCGGCCTCGAGGCGGCGCGCCGCCCGCTCGGCGTCGAGCGCGGCCAGCCGCGCGAGCGCGAGCACGTCCAGGCCGTCGGGGCGGCGGCCGAGCGGTGTGCGGTCCAGCGTCGCTTCGGGCTGGTCCCACCAGTTGGCGTCGGCGCCGCGCACCGGCGGCGCGAGCAGCGTGAGCGCCTGGCGCGCCGCCGCGGCGCGCTGCTGCTCGGTGGCCAGCCGCGCCTTGCGCCACACGTCGGCGGGGCCGAACACACCGGCGGCCAGCAGCGTGCGCGCGAGCAGGTGGCAGCCGTCGTCGGCGTCGCGCTGGGCGAACCAGGCCGCGCGGGCGGCGTTGCCGACGTCGCGGCCCTCGAGGTGCGCAGCCACCAGCGCGTAGCACGCGACCTGACGGTCGTCGTTCATGCGAAAGCGCGGCAGGTCGCGCCGGAAGTCGTCCCAGTCGCGGCGGCGGCCGAGCTCGAGCAGCCAGTCGTTGCGCAGCCGGTCCTCGACGTAGGTGTCGGGCCAGCGCGCGTAGAAGGCCTCGACTTCGTCGGCCGTGACTTCACGCAGCCGGCGGCTGAGCTCCCAGTAGTCGACCCAGGGCGCGAGCGGGTGCTTCAGCGGCTCGATGCGGCGCTTGGCGTCGGCGAGCGCGCGCGCGTCGCCCTTGCGCAGCGCCTCGCGCGCATCGAGGACGATGCGGTCGCCGGGCGTGGCCGGCTGGGCGACGGCGGTGGCGGCGCACACCGCCGCCGCGAAGACCGTCGCAACGCGTGCGAGACACCGATGAAACGTCTTCCACTGCATGGCATCGACCCCGTGGCAATGTAACGCACACCCCCGGCGCGGCGGTGACGGGGGGCGAAGGCACGGTGCGCCCAGGCCGTGGTGTAGCGCATCGGCGTCGCACCCGCCACGGCGAAAAGCGCGGCGCCGCGGGCGCGCTTGCGTCGATCACGCGCGTGGCGGCGGCGCAGCAGCTTGCGTCGAGCGGCCGCGGGTCGGCGGCTCGAGCCGCGCGGCGGCGGCCGAGGGCGCCGGCGGTGCGCGCGACAATGCGCGGACGATGTCGTCCGGTGAATCCCGTCCGCTGCCGCCGCTCGAGCCGTCACGCGACAAGGCGCTGCTGCGCCGCCAGCTGCAGGCCGAGCGCCAGGCACTGATCGACCGCCACCAGCGCGCCGCGCACCTGC
Organism: Calidifontimicrobium sp. SYSU G02091; assembly: GCF_022631395.1. Classification (NCBI taxonomy): domain Bacteria; kingdom Pseudomonadati; phylum Pseudomonadota; class Betaproteobacteria; order Burkholderiales; family Sphaerotilaceae; genus Azohydromonas; species Calidifontimicrobium sp. SYSU G02091. The sequence continues at coordinate 155,838 of NZ_JALBGB010000002.1, read as the reverse complement.
AGGAGGTGCTGCGCGTGTGGCTGATCCACCGCCCCGAGACGGCGATCGGTGCGTACTGGCCGATCAAGGGCGAGTTCGACGCGCTGCCGGCGCTGTACCGCTGGAGCGAGGCCGAGCCGGGGCGGCGCATCGGCCTGCCGGTGGTCGACCGCGCGACCCGGCAGTTGCGCTTCCACGTCTGGTATCCCGGCTGCCCGATGGAAGACGACGCCTACGGCATCCCGAAGCCGAAGGACACCGAGCGCTTCGAGCCGTCGCTGCTGCTGGTGCCCTGCGTGGGTTTCGGCCCACGCGGCGTGCGGCTGGGCTACGGCGGCGGCTTCTACGACCGCACGCTCGCGGCGCTCGCGCCGCGGCCCTTCACCGTCGGCGTCGCCTACAGCCACGGCTTCATCCCGTGGCTGCTCGCCGAGCCGCACGACGTCCCGCTCGACGCCATCCTCACCGAGGAAGGCGTCGCGTGGCAGCGCGACGAATAGGCGCCGCGCCGCCTCGCGGCGTCAGAAGCGATTGCCGATGCCGATGCCGACGAGCAGCGGGTCGATCTTGAACGTCCCGACCTTCGTCCCGAACGACGAGACGTCGGTCTTGATCTGCACCTTCTTGACGTCGACGTTGAACAGCCAGCCGCCGCCCAGCGGCACGTCGACACCAGCGCCGATCGCCAGTCCGAAGCTGTCGCGCTTGAGGCTCGGGTCGAGCGCGGCCTCGACTGCAGGGTCGAACTTGACGCTGGTCAGGTTCGTGTAGTTGATGCCGAGGCCGACATAAGGCCGCCAGCCCATGCCGGTGAAGTGGTACTGCAGCGATAGCGTCGGCGGCAGGTGCTTGATCGACCCGATCTTGGTGTCGCCGGAGCGCACGTTGTGGGACTGCGGGTAGGTCAGGATCAGCTCGGCCGCCAGGTTCGGCGTGAAGAAGTAGGTGATGTCGATCTCGGGGAACGTCTTGTCGTTGACGCTCAGGTCGAGACCGGTGTTGTCCTTGTTGGCCGGGTCCAGGTACAGCGCGCGCGCCCGCACGATCCAGTTGCCGCTGTCTTGGGCTTGCACGGGCGCAACGGCAGTGGCGGCGGCGATGGCTGCGGCCGCGAGGGCGACGGCGCGCGCAGTGGCTCTTTTCATGGTGTTCCTCATCAGCAGAGTCGGGGGGTGTGGCCGGATGGCTCGATAACCATTGGAGCCGTCACCCGCCGCGCGCACCTTGCGCTTCGTCAACGCCGCGACACTGCTGTGGCCCGCGTGCGACGCTACAGCCCGAGCCGGCGGCAGATCTCGAGCGTCGGGCCCGCCTGGTTCATCGTGTAGAAGTGCAGCCCCGGCACGCCGGCGGTCGTCAGCTGGTCGACGAGGTCGGTGACGACGTCGAGGCCGAACGCGCGGATCGACTCGACGTCGTCGCCGAAGCCCTGCAGGCGCAGGCGGATCCAGCGCGGGATCTCGGCGCCGCAGTTGTCGGCGAAGCGGATGATGCCGCTGGCGTTCGTGATCGGCATGATCCCGGGCACGATCGGGATGTCGACGCCGAGCGCGTGCGCCTCGTCGACGAAGCGGAAGTACGCGTCGCTGTTGAAGAACATCTGCGTGATCGCGCTGTCGGCGCCGGCGCGCACCTTGGTCGCGAACGCTTTCAGATCGTCTGACGGCGTGCGTGCCTGCGGGTGCATCTCGGGGTACGCGCCGACCTCGATGTGGAAGCGCCGGCCCGTCTCGGCGCGGATGAACGCGACGAGGTCCGACGCATAGCGGAACTCGCCGAGCGCGCCGGCGCCGAAGCCGCTGGGCAGGTCGCCGCGCAGCGCGACAAGGCGGCGCACGCCGGCGGCGTCGAACTCGCGCAGCTTCGCGCGGATCGAGTCGCGGCTCGCGCCGACGCAGCTGAAGTGCGGCGCCGCGTCGACGCCTTCGGCGAGGATGTCGCGCACCGTCTGCAGCGTGCCTTGCTGCGTCGAGCCGCCGGCGCCGTACGTCACCGAGCAGAACTCGGGCTTCAGCGCATACAGCTCGCGCCGCGCGGCGGCGAGCTTGGCCACGCCGTCGGGCGTCTTCGGCGGAAAGAACTCCAGGCTGATCGGGGTCTTGCGGGAGGGGTGGGTCATCGGTCACTCCGGCGTCCGCGGCGCGTGACGCGCCCAGACGAAGAACTCGGTGTTGCCGTCGCCGCCGCGCACCGGGCTCGCGAGCCAGCGCTGCACGGCGAGGCCGGCGTTGCGGCACGCCGCCTCGACGCGCTCGCGCACGGCGCCGTACAGCGCCGCGTCCTTCACGATGCCGCCCTTGCCGAGCTGCGCGGGCTGCAGCTCGAACTGTGGCTTGACGAGCAGCAGCAGGTCGCCATCGGCGGCCAGCAGCGGGGCGAGTGCCGGCAGCACGTGCGCGAGCGAGATGAACGACAGGTCGCCGACGACGAGGCCGAAGCCGCCGGCGGGCATCGCATCGCCGAGCGCGGCCGCGTCGAGGTGGCGCGCGTTGACGCCTTCGAGCGCGACGACGCGCGCGTCGGCGCGCAGCCGCGGGTGCAGCTGGCCGTGGCCGACGTCGACGCCGACGACGCGCGCCGCGCCGCGCGCAAGCAGCACGTCGGTGAAGCCGCCGGTGCTCTGGCCGACGTCCAGCGCCGTCCTGCCGCGCACGTCGAGGCCGGTGGCGGTCAGCGCGCCGTCGAGCTTGAGCCCGCCGCGCGAGGCCCAGCGCAGCTCGGCGTCGTCGACGACTTCGATCTCGCAGCCGGCCGGCAGCTCGTCGCCGGCCTTGCGCGGCGTCGTCCACGCGCTGCCGCCGTCGCGGCGCCAGCGCACCGCGCCGCGCGCGATCAGCCGCTGCGCGGCCGATCGCGTCGGGGCCAGCCCTTGCGCGACCAGCAGCTGGTCGGCGCGCATCGACGTCGCGCGGTTCAGTAGCGGTACGTGTCGGGCTTGTACGGCCCCTGCTTGGGCACGCCGATGTAGGCGGCCTGCTCGTCGGTGAGTTCGGTCAGCATCGCGCCGAGCTTCTTCAGCTGCAGCCGCGCGACCTTCTCGTCGAGGTGCTTGGGCAGCGTGTAGACCTTGCCGACCTCGTAGTAGTCGGCGTGCGTGAACAGCTCGATCTGCGCGATCGTCTGGTTCGCGAACGAGCTCGACATCACGTAGCTCGGGTGTCCCGTCGCGCAGCCGAGGTTCACGAGCCGCCCCTTGGCGAGCAGGATGATGCGCTTGCCGTCGTCGAAGATCACGTGGTCGACCTGCGGCTTGATCTCCTCCCAGCGGCACTTCGCCTCGAGTGCGGCGACGTCGATCTCGTTGTCGAAGTGGCCGATGTTGCAGACGATGGCCTGGTCCTTCATCTTCGCCATGTGCTCGAACGTGATGACGTTCTTGTTGCCGGTGGCGGTGACGAAGATGTCGGCCTTGTCGCACGCATAGTCCATGGTCACGACGCGGTAGCCTTCCATCGCGGCCTGCAGCGCGCAGATCGGGTCGACCTCGGTGACCCACACCTGCGCCGACAGCGCGCGCAGCGCCTGCGCGCTGCCCTTGCCGACGTCGCCGTAGCCGCACACGACGGCGACCTTGCCGGCCACCATCACGTCGGTGGCGCGCTTGATGCCGTCGACCAGGCTCTCGCGGCAGCCGTAGAGGTTGTCGAACTTGCTCTTCGTGACGCTGTCGTTGACGTTGATCGCGCGGAACATCAGCTCGCCGCGCGCAGCCATCTGCTTGAGGCGGTTGACGCCGGTCGTCGTCTCCTCGGTGACGCCGATGATCTGCGCGCTCTTGCGGCTGTACCAGGTCGGGTCCTCGGCGAGCTTGGCGCGGATCGCGGCGAACAGCACGCGCTCCTCCTCGCTGCCGGGGTTCGAAAGCACCGAGGCGTCACGCTCGGCCTTCTTGCCCAGGTGCATCAGCAGCGTCGCGTCGCCGCCGTCGTCGAGGATCATGTTCGGGCCTTCGCCGTCGGTGCCCTTGGCGCCGAACTCGAAGATGCGGTGCGTGTAGTCCCAGTAGTCGGCCAGCGTCTCGCCCTTGTAGGCGAACACCGGGGTGCCGCCGGCGGCCAGTGCGGCGGCGGCGTGGTCCTGCGTGCTGAAGATGTTGCAGCTGGCCCAGCGCACCTTCGCGCCGAGCGCCTGCAGCGTCTCGACGAGCACCGCGGTCTGGATCGTCATGTGCAGCGAGCCGGTGATGCGCGCGCCCTTGAGGGGCTGGCTGGCGGCGTATTCGTCGCGGATCGCCATCAGACCGAGCATCTCGGTCTCGGCGATGCGGATCTCCTTGCGGCCCCAGTCGGCGAGCGACAGGTCGGCCACGGCGAAATCCTGGTCCAGGGTGGGCTTGAGGATGGCGTTCATCACGATCTCCGGTCACAGGTGCGGTGGCGCACCGCGGCCGCGCGTCGTGACAGCTCACCCACGCGCAGACTCGGTGCGGGTGAGCGCCGTTGCAGGGACGGGACTTTCGAGCCTGGGGCGCCGGCGGCATCGCGTGCCGGGCCTTGCAACGCTCCTCGAAAGCGGTCGCGAGTGTAGCAGCGCGCGTGCACGCGTGCCGGCCGGCGCGCCGAGGCCGCCTGCCGCCGGCGGGCATCGTGCACGGCGGCGCACGCCTCAGCGCGCGAGCTGCTGACGCAGCTTGGGCAGGTAGGCGTCCAGAGCCGCCAGCTCCGCCGCCGTCACGGGCCGCAGCGCCGTGTTGACCACCGTCGGCGGCGCCGCGGCGTCGGGCGCATAGCGGCCGAGTGCCGCGCGCAGCCGCTCGACGTCGGCGGCTGCCAGCCCCGGCCGGGCGACGTAGACGGGGCCGGGCATCGTGCCCGCGTCGGCGAGCACGCGCACCCGGCGCGGCGCGCCGGCCGGTGCGATGTCGAGCTGCGTCGCCGCCACCGCGAGCGCGTCGATGTCGCCGCGGTCGAGCGCGTACAGCGCGCTGTCGATCGCGGCCTGCGGCGCGACGCGGTAGTCGCGCTCGGCCTCGAGGCCACGTGCCTGCAGCCAGGTCATCACGATCACGGCCGGCAGCGACAGCCGGTCGAGCACGCCGACGCTGCGCCCGCGCAGCGCCTGCGCGTCGGCCAGCGCGCTGTCATCTCGCACCAGCAGTTGTGCCGTCGTGCGCTGCAGCGTGCCGGCCAGCGGCACGAAGCCCCAGTCGACGCTGGCCAGTCGCGCGATGTGCGCCGGCACCAGCGTCAGGTCGTCGGGCTCGCGGCGCATCCGTTCGATGAGCGCCGGCACGCTGCGCGCCGTGTACAGCTCGACCGGCCGGCCGAGCTCGCGCTCGAGGTGCTCGCGCAGCGGCTTGAACGCGGCGAGCATCGCCATCGGCGACAGGAACGGCACCAGCGCGACGCGCAGCGGCGCCGGCTGGGCGCGCACCCGCCGCGGCGCGAGCGCGGCGGCACCGAGCGCCACGGCCCAGGCGGCCACGGCGGCGGGCAGGCGGCGGCGCGCGATCATCGCCGCGCGCCCCGTGCGGCGGTGCGCCGGTCGATCTCGTCGAGCAGGCGGCCGACGTCGAGCGGCTTCGTCAGATAGGCGTCGAAGCCGGCGGCACGGGCGCGCTCGATGTCGGCCGGCAGCGCGTTCGCGCTCAGCGCGACGAGCGGGATCGCGCGCGTGGCCGCGTCGGCGCGCAGGCGCCGGCACAGCTCGATGCCGTCGATGCCCGGCAGGTCGATGTCGATCACCGCGAGGTCGGGCTGCAGCGAGCGTGCCAGCGCCAGTCCCGCCAGGCCGTCGCGTGCGGTGCTCAGCGTGGCGCCGGGGCGCAGCGTCATCAGCTGTTCGAACAGCGCCAGGTTCGACGGGTTGTCCTCGACGTACAGCAGGCGCACGCCGTCGCCGCGGCGCTCGGCGGTCACCATGGCGGCGCCGGCGGCCGGGGCCTGCGCCGGTGGTGCCGCGGCCGGCAGGTCGAAGCTGAACAGTGCGCCGGCGCCGGGCTGCGACTCGACGTGCAGCGAGCCGTTCATCAGCTCGACCAGGCGCTTCGTGATGACCAGGCCGATGCCGGTGCCGTCGACGGTCTCACCCTCGGCCTCGAAGCGCGTGAACGGCTGGTACAGCCGCTCGAGCTGCTCGGCGGTGAAGCCGCGGCCGGTGTCGGCGACGCCGACGACGACGCGGTCACCGCGGCGGTGCGCGGTGACGGTCACGCTGCCTTGCGGGCGGTTGTACTTGACGGCGTTGGACAGCAGGTTGCCCAGCACCTGCAGCAGGCGGCGGCGGTCGGCGCGCGCCCACAGCGTCTCGTCGACGTGGTGCGCGAGCGTGATGCTGCGCTCGGCGGCCTGCGTCTGCACGAGGCCGAGTGCCTCGCCGACGACGCCGGCGAGCCGGACCGTCTCGAGCGACAGCGACATCGCGCCGGCCTCGATGCGCGAGAGGTCGAGCACCTCGTTGATCAGCTCGAGCAGGTGCCAGCCGGCGGTCTCGATCTGGCGCACCTGTTCGCGCTGCGCCGGCGGCAGCGGCGGGCGCGCGATGCCCAGCAGCTGTGCGAAGCCGATGATCGCGTTCAGCGGCGTGCGCAGCTCGTGGCTCATGCGCGAGAGGAACTCGCTCTTGGCCTGGCTCGCGCGCTCGGCGACGTCCTTGGCCTGCTGCAGCTCGGCGGTGCGCTCGCGCACGCGGCGCTCGAGCTCCTCGTTGGCGGTGCGCAGCCGCTGCTCGGCTTCGACGTGGGTCGTGACGTCGTTGTACGTCGCGACGACGGCATACGGCGTGCGCTCGCCCTCGCGCACCAGCGGCGTCACGTTGACCGACAGCCAGCGCGATTCGCCCGCCGGCGTCACCAGCCGCTCGAGGTGATCGCGCACGACGACGCCGTCGCGCAGCGCGCGCGCACCGGGGCGTTCGTCGGGCGTCATCTCGCGGCCGTCGGGGTGGTAGACGCGGATGCCGTAACGCTCCGACTGCGCGACGGTGTACTGCTCGGCCGGCACGCCCATCAGCCGCGCCGCGGCGTCGTTGATGTAGAGCACGCGCCGGTCGGCCGCGACGACGACCAGGCCCTCGGCCATCGTGTCGAGCACCGAGCGCAGGTAGGCCTCGCTGTCGCGCAGCGCCTGCATCTGCGACTGCACCGCGTGCGCCATGCGCTCGAATGCCTGCGAGACCTGCTGCACGTCGGCCAGCGCACTCGGCGCCAGCGCGACGCGGTAGTCGCCGTCGGCCACGCGCCGGCTCGCGTCGGCCAGCTGGCGCAGCCCGCGCGTGAGCCAAGTCGACGCGAGGCCCAGCAGCAGCACGCTCGCGGCGATCAGCACCGCGCCGACGGCGGCCGCGCGCTCGACGAGCGCGGCGCGCGCACGCTCGCGCGCGTCGGTGCGGATGCCCAGCTCGATCGTGCCCAGGCGCTGCCCTTCGACGACGACGGGCATCGTCAGCGGCAGCACGGCGGCGGGGTCGCCGCCGTGCGCGCGGGTGATTTCGCGGCCGCTGCTGTCGAGCACCGCCAGATGGCCCAGGCCACGCGCTTCGACACTGCGCTGCACGACGGCTTCGAGCGTCGCGTAGTCGCGTGCGGCCAGCAGCGGGCCGATCGCGGCGGCGAGCAGCGGCTCGACGAGCGCGGCCTCGGCGGCGAAGCGCTCCTCGAGTGCGTCGCCCAGCAGCCGCCATGCGCTCCACGCCATCAGCGTCAACGCCGCGACGAGCACGACGGTCGTGCCGATCAGCATCTGGGCGCGCAGCGAGCGCAACATCGCGGGGCGCGGCATGGGTCAGGTGGGTGCGATTGTGGCGCCGGCCGCCGCGCCCGGACAGTGGTGCATGCGGCGCCGCGGCGGTGCGCCGCCGCGCGTGTTCAGCGCCCGCCCGACGGGCGCCACTCGAAGACGACGCCCTTGAAGTCGACGGCGTCGTTGTCGTCGGTGAGGTCGCCGTTGCTGACGTGTCGGTATGCGAACCCCAGCCGCCAGCGCCCGCCGGCGTCGCCGACGCCGATGCCGAGGTGGTCGCTGAACTGGAAGTGCGAGCCCTTCGCCCGCGTGCCGACGTTCTTGCGCGACAGCCACGCGGCGCCGATGCCCAGTTCGACGTCGAACGCCAGCGACGCACCGGCTGTGGGCAGCCGCCAGTGCAGCATCGGCACCGCAGCGACGTCGAACGCGCTGCGTGCGTACGGGCCCTCGTCGGCGCGCCAGTGTGCGACGCCGAGTGTCGGCGCGTGGCTCAGCGACCATGGCCCGGCGTCGAGCAGCGGGCAGCGTCCGCGCGACGCGCCGAGCTGCACCTGCTGCAGCTCGTCGTCGCTCGCCACCGCGGCGCGCAGCCGCCAGCGCGTGTCGTCGCAGCGCACGAGCGGCGCGCCGCTCCACAGCGCCGCCGCCCAGCTCAGCAGCGTGCCGCCGACGGCGACGTTCTTCAGCGCCTCGTCGCCGCCGGCGTGGGCCGCCGTGCAGGCCAGCGCGAGCAGCGCCGTTGCGGCACGCCGTGCGCCGTGCATGCTCACAGACCGGCCAGGTCGCGCAGCACGTCGACCTTGTCGGTGCGCTCCCACGTGAACTCGGGCTCGTCGCGGCCGAAGTGGCCGTAGGCGGCGGTCTTCTCGTAGATCGGGCGCAGCAGGTCGAGCATCTGGATGATGCCCTTCGGGCGCAGGTCGAAGACCTCCTGCACGATGCGCGCGATCTTCTCGTCGGGGATCTTGCCGGTGCCCTCGGTGTAGACGGTCACGTTCATCGGCTTGGCCACGCCGATCGCGTAGGCGACCTGGATCTGGCACTGGCGCGCGAGCCCGGCGGCGACGACGTTCTTCGCGACGTAGCGCGCCGCGTAGGCGGCCGAGCGGTCGACCTTGGTCGGGTCCTTGCCGCTGAACGCACCGCCGCCGTGCGGGCACGCGCCGCCGTAGGTGTCGACGATGATCTTGCGCCCGGTCAGGCCGCAGTCGCCCTGCGGGCCGCCGATGACGAAACGCCCGGTCGGGTTGACGAGGTAGCGCGTGTTGGCGAGCCACTCCTTGGGCAGCACCGGCTTGATGATCTCCTCGACCACCGCCTCGATGAACTCGGGCTTCATCGACTTGCCCAGGCTCATCTCGGGCGCGTGCTGCGTCGACAGCACGACGGTGTCGACCGAGTGCGGCTTGCCGTCGACGTAGCGCATCGTGACCTGGCTCTTCGCGTCGGGGCGCAGGAACGGCAGCCGCCCGTCCTTGCGCAGCTGCGCCTGGCGCTCCACCAGCCGGTGCGCGTAGTAGATCGGCGCGGGCATCAGCTCGGGCGTCTCGTCGCACGCGTAGCCGAACATCAGGCCCTGGTCGCCGGCGCCGGTGTTCAGGTAGTCGTCGCTCGCGTGGTCGACGCCCTGCGCGATGTCGTTGCTCTGCTTGTCGTAGGCCACGAGCACCGCGCAGCCCTTGTAGTCGATGCCGTATTCGGTGTTGTCGTAGCCGATGCGCTTGATCGTGTCGCGCGCGACCTGGATGTAGTCGACGTGCGCGTTGGTCGTGATCTCGCCGGCGAGCACGACGAGGCCGGTGTTGCACAGCGTCTCGGCGGCCACGCGCGAGCGCGGGTCCTGCTTGAAGATCGCGTCGAGGATCGCGTCGGAAATCTGGTCGGCGACCTTGTCGGGGTGCCCCTCGCTGACCGATTCCGAAGTGAAGAGGTAATCGTTCGCCACTTGCTTAAACTCCCGTGCTCGTCGTGGTTGCCGGCGTTGCCGGCCCCGCCACGAAGGCATCTGGGAAGCGGCGAACGCTTTAGCGGTATTTCGGGCACCGGCCCATCCGGCCCCCATCGCCCCGCAAGTTGTCCTTTAACTCGGCGATGCGTCGATTATAAGAAAATGGCCCGACTGTTCCGCTGGCTCGCCGGCCGCTCGCTGCGGTTCCTGCACGCGCTCGGCGCGATGCTGGGCTGGCTGGCCTATCTCGCCTCGCGCGACTACCGGCGCGTGCTGCGTGCCAACGCGCAGCGCGCCGGGCTCGACGGCGCGCAGATCCGCGCCGCGGTCGCCGAAGCCGGCAAGCTGTTCGCCGAGGTGCCGTGGCTGTGGATCGGCGCCGGCTCGCAGCCGATCTCGCGTCACGTGCGCTGGCAAGGCGATGCGCTGATCGACGAGGCGCTGGCCGCCGGACGTGGCGTGGTGCTGCTGACGCCGCACCTGGGCAGCTTCGAGGTCTGCGCGCAAGCCTACGCCGAGCGCTGGGGGGCGCGCCACCCGCTGACCGTGCTGTACCGCCCGGCGCGCCAGCCGTGGCTGCGCGAGTTTGCCGAGCGCTCGCGCCGCCGCCCCGGCCTGGAGACCGCGCCGACGTCGCTCGCCGGCGTGCGCCAGATGCTGCGCGCACTGCGCCGCGGCGACGCCGTGGGTCTGCTGCCCGACCAGGTGCCTCCGCGCGACCAGGGCGTGTGGGCGCCGTTCTTCGGCGCCCCGGCGTACACGATGACGCTGGCCGCGCGCCTCGTGCTGACCAGCGGCGCGCCGTGGCTGCTCGCGTGGGCCGAGCGGCTGCCGCGCGGCGGGGGCTGGGTGCTGAAGGTGCGCCGCCCGACGCAGCCGCTGCCGGCCGCGGCCGACGACACCGCCGCCGTGGCCGCTGCCGCGGCGGCGATGAACGCCGAGATGGAGCGCGTCGTCCTCGAGTGCCCGACGCAGTACCTGTGGGCCTACGACCGCTACAAGCAACCCCGCAAGCCGCGGCACGCGGCCGCCGCCTCGTGAAGCGCGCCGCGCCGCGCTGGACCTGGCCGCTGGCCCGGATCGGGCTGCTGCTGCTGCGCGCGTTCTCGTGGCTGCCGCTGACGGTGCAGGCCGCGTGCGGGCGCGGGGTCGGTGCCGTGCTGTACCGCGTCGCGCGATCGCGCCGGCGCATCGCGCTGCGCAACGTCGCGCTGTGCCTGCCCGAGCTGACGCCGCGCGAGCGCCGCGCGCTGGTGTGCGAGCACTTCGGCTGGCTCGCGCGCAGCCTGCTCGAGCGCGGGCTGCTGTGGTACGCGCCGGCGTCGCGGCTGCGCCGGCTGATCCACGTCGAGGGCGACGTCGGGCTCGCCGAGCGCAGCGAGCGCCCGGTGATGTGGCTGGTGCCGCACTTCCTCGGGCTCGACGTCGCTGGCCAGGCCACGCAGCTGTTCCAGTCGCGGCCCGTGTGCTCGATCTACCAGGCGCAGAGGCATCCGGTCATCGACGCCGCGATGCGCCAGGCGCGCACGCGCTTCGGCAACGCCGAAATCTTCCCGCGCTCGGAGCGTGCGCTGCCACTGGTGCGCGCGATCAAGCGCGGCAGCGCCTTCTTCAACCTGCCCGACATGGACTTCGGCCGCCGCGAGGCGGTGTTCGTGCCGTTCTTCGGCGTGCCGGCCGCGACGCTGGTCGCGCCGTCGAAGATGGCGCGCTCGCTTGGCATGGTGGTGCAGCCGGTGGTCGTCGAGATGCTCGCCGGCGGTGGCGGCTACGTCGTGCGCTTCCTGCCGCCGTGGACCGACTGGCCGAGCGACGATGCGGTCGACGACGCGCGGCGCATGAACGCGTGGATCGAGACCGAGGTCCGCCGCCTGCCGGCGCAGTACCTCTGGGTGCACAAGCGGTTCAAGACGCGCCCGCCGGGCGAGCCGTCGCTGTACCGTTGACGCCGCGCGCCTTCGCGACGTGAAACCCGGCGCCGCACGCGGCAGCGCCGATAATCGCCGCCGATGCGACTGCGGTTCACCAAGATGGAAGGCGCGGGCAACGACTTCGTCGTGCTCGACGCCACGCGCGCGCCGCTGTCGCTGTCGCGCGAGCAGCTGCAGCGCCTGGGCGACCGCCGCTTCGGCGTCGGCGCCGACCAGATCCTCGTCGTCGAGCGCCCGACGACGCCCGGTGTCGACTTCCGCTACCGCATCTTCAACGCCGCCAGCGGCGAGGAGGTCGAGCACTGCGGCAACGGCGCGCGCTGCTTCGTGCGCTACGTCGTCGACCACGGGCTGTCGGACAAGACGACGCTGCAGGTCGAGACGGTCAACAACCGGCTCGAACTCGCGCTGCAGCCCGACGGCCGAGTGACGGTCGACATGAACCGCCCGCGCTTCGACCCGCGCGACGTGCCGTTCGACACCGCCGGCCTCGTGCCGCGCGAGGTCGGCGGCTTCGCGCTGTGGCCGCTCGACCTCGACGGCGCGACCGTCGAGGTCGCGGTGCTGTCGATGGGCAATCCGCACGCCGTGCTGCGCGTGGACGACGTCGACGCCGCGCCGGTGACGACGCTCGGGCCGCGGGTCGAGCACCACCCGCGGTTTCCGCGCCGCGTCAACGTCGGCTTCGTGCAGGTGCTCGCGCGCGACCACGTGAAGCTGCGCGTGTGGGAGCGCGACGCCGGCGAGACGCTGGCCTGCGGCACCGGCGCCTGCGCCGCCGTCGTCGCCGGTATCCGGCTGGGCTGGCTCGACGGGCGCGTCGACGTCGACGCGCGCGGCGGGCGGCTGACGATCGAGTGGGCCGGCGGCGAGTCGTCGGTGCGCATGACGGGGCCGGCGCGCAGCGTCTTCGAAGGAGAGATCGAGCTATGAAGGACACCCCGCGATGAGCTTCGGCGTGCAGGGCATCACCGAGGCGGACATCGCCAACTACCTCGCGAACACGCCGGGCTTCTTCGAGCGCCACGCCGAGCTGCTCGCCGCGATCCAGCTGACCAGCCCGCACGGGCAGCGCGCCGTCTCGCTGCAGGAGCGGCAGATGGAAATGCTGCGCGAGCGCATCAAGGGCCTCGAGCTCAAGATCGTCGAGATGATCCGCCACGGGCAGGAGAACGTCGCGATCGCCGACCGCCTGCACCGCTGGACGCGCGCGCTGCTGCTGGCCGCGAACCCGGCCGACCTGCCCGACGTCGTCGTGCGCGACCTGAAGCACGAGTTCATGATCCCGCAGGCCGCGCTGCGGCTGTGGAACGTCGCCGACGCGTACGCGGGGCTGCCGTTCACGCAGGGCGTCAGCGACGACGTCAAGAGCTTCACCGCGAGCCTCGGGCTGCCGTACTGCGGGCTCAACTCGGGCTTCGAGGCGTCGCAGTGGCTCGACGACCCGGCCAGCGTCACGTCGATCGCGCTGGTGCCGCTGCGCCACGGAGCGGTCGAGGCGGGGCGCGGCGCGATCGGCCTGCTCGTGCTCGGCTCGCCCGACCCGACGCGCTACAGCGCCGACATGGGCACCGAGTTTCTGCTGCGCGTCGGCGAGCTGGCCAGCGCGGCGCTGTCGCGCCTGATCCGCCTGTAGTGGACGCGCCCGGCCTGCCCGACGACGTGCAGGCGTGGCTCGCCCACCTCGTCGTCGAGCGGCGGCTGGCCGCGCGCACGGTGGCGATGTACACCGACGCGCTGCGGCGCCTCGTCGCAGCGGCCGCTGCCGCCGGCGTCGCGCTCGCAGCGGTGCAGCCGCACCACGTGCGGCGATGGGTCGCGCAGATGCACGCGCAGGGGCTCGCGCCGCGCAGCATCGCGATCGTGCTCGCCGGCTGGCGCGGCCTCTACCGCTGGTGGGGGCGGCACGGCAAGGTCGCGCTGAACCCGGTCGACGGCGTGCGTGCGCCACGCGCAGCCAAGCCGCTGCCGAAGGCGCTCGCGGTCGACCAGGCCGTGGCGCTCGCGGAGCACGTGCCGTCGCAGGGCGACGCGGTGCTGTGTGCGCGCGACCGCTGCATCGTCGAGCTGCTGTATGGCTGCGGGCTGCGCGTCGGCGAGCTGGTCGGCCTCGACGTGGCCGCGTCGCCGCAGGCCGCGGGCTGGGTCGACGTGGCCGACGCCAGCGTGCACGTGCTCGGCAAGGGTGGCAAGCGGCGCAGCGTGCCGGTGGGACGTGCCGCGGCACGGGCGCTGACGCAGTGGCTGGACGTTCGCGCGCAGCTGCTGCGCCCCGGCGCCGACGAACCGGCGCTGCTGCTCAGCCGACGCGGCACGCGGCTGACGCCGAGCCAGGTCCGCTCGCGGCTGGCGCGGCTCGCACTCGATGCCGGCCTGCCGACACACGTGCACCCGCACATGCTGCGGCACAGCTTCGCGTCGCACCTGCTGCAGTCCAGCGGCGACCTGCGCGGCGTGCAGGAACTGCTCGGCCACGCGCACATCCAGACGACGCAGGTCTACACGCGGCTGGACTTCCAGCACCTGGCCAAGGTCTACGACGCGGCGCACCCGCGCGCGAAGCGAAAGTTGTAACCGCGCGGCGGCGTCACTGCGGGGCGTCGCGGCGCAGACCACCGCGGCCGCCCGCGACAATGCGCGCATGAAAAGCATCCGACTGCGCGAAGGCAAGGAACGCTCGCTGCTGCGCCGCCACCCGTGGGTGTTCGAGGGCAGCGTCGCGAGGGGCAAGGCCGACGCCGGCGAGACGGTGCGCGTCGAGGCGCACGACGGGCGCTTCCTCGCGTGGGGCGCCTACAGCCCGACGAGCGCGATCCGCGTGCGCGCGTGGAGCTTCGACGAGGCCGAGCGCATCGACCGCGACTTCTTCGCGCGCCGCATCGCCGCCGCCGTCGCGCTGCGCGCGCGGCTGCCGGTCGCGAGCGACGGCGTGCGCCTCGTCCACGGCGAGGCCGACGGCCTGCCCGGGCTCGTCGTCGACCGCTACGCCGACACGCTGAGCGCGCAGTTCCTGTCGGCCGGCACCGAACGCTGGAAGGCGACGATCGCCGACCTGCTGCTCGAGGCCACCGGCTGCGCGCGTCTGTACGAGCGCTCGGATTCCGGCGTGCGCGGTCTCGAAGGGCTGCCGCCGGCCACCGGCTGGCTGCGCGGCGACGGCGCGACCGAGGTCACGATCCGCGAGCACGGCTGGAAGCTGACGGTCGACGTCGCCGAAGGCCACAAGACGGGCTTCTACCTCGACCAGCGCGACAACCGCGCGCGCTTCGCCGAGTGGGTGCGCCACTTCGGCTGCGAGCGTGTGCTCAACGGCTACTGCTACACGGGGGGCTTCACGGTGGCGGCGCTCGCCGGCGGCGCGAAGGAGGTCGTCGGCGTCGACTCGTCGGCGCCGGCGCTCGAGCGCGCGCGCACGCACGTCGCACTCAACGGCTTCGATGCGGGCCGCGCGCAGTGGCTCGACGCCGACGTCAACGCGACGCTGCGCGAGCGGCTCAAGGCCGGCGAGCGCTTCGACGCGATCGTGCTCGACCCGCCGAAGTTCGCGCCGACCGCCGCGCACGCCGAGCGCGCCGCGCGCGCGTACAAGGACATCAACCGCCTCGCGCTGAAGCTGCTCGCGCCCGGCGGGCTGCTGCTGACGTTCTCCTGCTCGGGCGGCATCGGCGCCGAGCTGTTCCACAAGATCGTCGCCGGCGCGGCGATCGACGCCGGCGTCGACGGCGCGCTGCTCGCGCGCCTCGAGGGCGCGTGCGACCACCCGACGACGCTCGCGTTCCCCGAGGGCGAGTACCTGAAGGGGCTGGCGATCCTGAAGGCGGCGTGACGTTCGGCGCTATGCGGGCAGCCGGATGAGCGGGTCGAACTTGCTGCGCCGAACGACAAAGTAGGCCCTCACGTTGCGCACGTTCGCGTCCTGTGTGAACAGGCGCTGCACGAGGGCGTCGTAGGCCGGCATGTCGGGCAGCCACAGCACGAGCACGAAGTCGGGGCCGCTCGAGACGCGGTAGCACTGCTGCACCGCGTCCTCCGCGACCGCGCGCGCCTCGAACGCGGCGAGGTGCTCGGCGCCCTGACGGTCGAGCGTGACCTCGGCGATCACCGTCAGCGCCTGCGGCGTGACGGTCGGCGCGACGAGCGCCACCTGCCGCTCGATCACGCCGGCGTCGACGAGGCGCTTGACGCGCCGCAGCGCCGTGGCCGGCGACACGCCGGCCGCCGCCGCGAGGTCGACGTTGCTGCGGCTCGCGTCGGCTTGCAGCAGGTCGAGCAGGCGGCGGTCGATGGGGTCGAGTCCGTTGATGGTCAGTTCGTGCATTCAGAGTTGCATTTTGCTCGTTTGTTGCGCTGTGTGCTCTGGACGATGAATCGTTTCACTTGTGGTGTGCAAAACGAACGCATACATCACGCGGCCGCGCCTACGATCGCGGCATCCCAACAAAGGAGAGCAGCCGATGTGCGGCATCGTGGGAGGAGTGGCCGGCCGTGACGTGGTGCCGGTGCTGATCGAGGGCCTGCGCCGGCTCGAGTACCGCGGCTACGACTCGTGCGGCATCGCGGTGCACCAGGACGGCCAGCTGCGCCGCACGCGCAGCACGGCGCGCGTGGCCGACCTCGCCGCGCAGGCGGCCGCCGACGGCGTGCGCTCGGGTACCGGCATCGCGCACACGCGCTGGGCCACGCACGGCGCGCCGGCGGTGCACAACGCGCACCCGCACTTCTCGGGCGACCGCATCGCGCTGGTGCACAACGGCATCATCGAGAACCACGACGAGCTGCGCGCCGAGCTGAAGGCGCGCGGCTACGAGTTCACGAGCCAGACCGACACCGAGGTCATCGCGCACCTCGTGCACCAGCTCTACGACGGCGATCTCGTCGACGCGGTGCAGCGCGCGGTGCAGCGCCTGAAGGGCGCCTACGCGATCGCCGTGTTTTGCCGCGACGAGCCGCAGCGCGTCGTCGGCGCGCGCGAGGGCTCGCCGCTCGTGCTCGGCCTCGGGCGCGACGGCGAGCACTTCGTCGCCTCCGACGCGATGGCGCTGGCCGGCGTCGCCGACCGCATCGTCTACCTTGAAGAAGGCGACGTCGTCGACCTGCAGCCGGGCAAGTTCTGGCTCAGCGCGCGCGGCGCCGACGGGCGCTGGCGGCCGGTCGAGCGCGAGGTCAAGCCGATGCCGGCGCACACCGCCGCGGCCGAGCTCGGCCCCTACCGCCACTACATGCAAAAGGAGATCTTCGAGCAGCCGAAGGCGATCGCCGACACGCTCGACGCCGTCGAGTCCGTGAGCCCCGAGCTGTTCGGCGACGGCGCGTACCGCGTGTTCAGGGAGGTCGACCGCGTGCTGATCCTGGCCTGCGGCACCAGCTACTACGCCGGCAGCACCGCGAAGTACTGGCTCGAGGCGATCGCCGGCATCCCGACCGCGGTCGAGATCGCGAGCGAGTACCGCTACCGCACCAGCGTGCCCGACGCGCGCACGCTCGTCGTGACGATCTCGCAAAGCGGCGAGACGGCCGACACGCTCGCGGCGCTCAAGCACGCGCGCAGCCTAGGCATGGCGCACACGCTGACGGTGTGCAACGTACCGACGAGTGCGATGGTGCGCGAGTGCCGCTTCGCGTTCCTGACGCGCGCCGGTGCCGAGATCGGCGTGGCGTCGACCAAAGCGTTCACGACGCAGCTCGTCGGCCTGTTCCTGCTCGCGCTGGCGCTGGCGCAGGTGCGCGGGCGGCTGACCGACGCGCAGGAGCAGGCGCACCTGAAGGCGCTGCGCCACCTGCCGGTGGCGGTGCAGGCCGTGCTCGCGCTCGAACCGCAGGTCATCGCGTGGGCCGAGGACTTCACGCGCAAGGAGCACGCCCTCTTCCTCGGCCGCGGGCTGCACTATCCGATCGCGCTCGAGGGCGCGCTCAAGCTCAAGGAGATCAGCTACATCCACGCCGAGGCGTACCCCGCCGGCGAGCTGAAGCACGGGCCGCTGGCGCTCGTCACCTCGGAGATGCCGGTCGTCACGGTGGCCCCCAACGACGAGCTGCTCGAGAAGCTCAAGAGCAACATGCAGGAAGTGCGTGCGCGCGGCGGGCAGCTGTACGTGCTCGCCGACGCCGACAGCCGCATCGAGAGCGACGAAGGCGTGCACGTGATCCGCATGCCCGAGCACTACGGCGCGCTGAGCCCGATCCTGCACGTCGTGCCGCTGCAGCTGCTCGCGTACCACACCGCGGTGGCGCGCGGCACCGACGTCGACAAGCCGAGGAACCTCGCGAAGAGCGTGACGGTGGAGTGAGCGCGCTGGCCCTCGCGGCGCGTCAACTCGACGCTGCAGCGGGTGCGGCCGCTGCGGTGTATCCGAAGTCCGGCAATAGCTCGCGTTCGACGAGTGCGTCGATCGCGGCGATCTGTTCGTCGTCGAAATAGTCGCGGTAGCCGCCGACCTTCGCGCGGCGCACCTTGTACAAGTCGGGGTTGTTGACGTCGCGCGCCTGCACGCGGCTGCCGCTGCCGGCGAAGTAGTTGCTGCGCTCCTTCTCGCGCAGGTTGGCGATCGAGGCGAACTCCACCGCGTCGTTCAGCAGGGCTGCGTCGGGCTCGGTACCAAGAAAGCGCATGATGCGAGCCATCTCCTCGGCAGTTCGTGCGCGCAGGTCTTCGTAGCGCACGACGAGGCAATGCTTCATCCGGGGCATCTCTCGCGCCCAGCGGTTCATGTGGGCAACGATGGCAGGCAGCCCTTGGTGCGGATCCATCGCGAATTGGTACATCGAAACGTCGGCGCCATGCGGCGGATACCTGTTGATCACTTTCTTCTCGGGGCGCATGCGGAACTTCCACTGGAAGTATTGCGAGACGACGACATCCTGGGGCCGGCGTACCAGCAGCACGGTCTTCTTGTCGTAGTAAATGCGGTTGTCCTCGGGGTGACCGGCGTATTCGCGCAGGTAGTTGTCGTGCGTGAAGAACAGCCGCGGAATCGCCGCGTTCAGACGGTGGAAGTTGTCGAAATCGATGACCATCGCCTCGGGCAGCCGGTAAGCGAGTTGGTAATAGCGCGAGATCATCACGCGCACCCAGGTGCGACCGGCCTTGCCATACGACGCAAACACGTAGTCGCATTGGCTGAAGCGCGCGTACTCTTCGCGGCCGCGACGCCACCGTTCGAGAGCGATGGCCTTGTCACGCGGCAGCACGATGGCGACGAGGCGAATCAGCCACCGGAGCAGCCCATTGACGATCTTCTGCATGGCACGCAACGTGTCGGATGTGAGCCAGCATTGTCGCCCGCCGGCGCCCGCCTGCGTTGCGCCGCGCGCCAGTGTGGACGACGTATTTCGCCACCTGCCGTAGCCTCGGCGGCTTGAACCCGCCCGGCACCGCCCTTCGCTTGCCGTACGACGCTGCGCGGGGCTGGCGGCGATGTTTCCTTCGTCGGGTCGTTCCCGCAGACGCGCATGTTTGCGCAACCGTCGCCCGGGCCGGCGCTGGCGCCGTTCGCTAACATGCGCTGTTCGATCTCGGTTCCCCCACCCGCTGCGTGCCCGGTGCCTGCCACGTTGCGCCAAGGCGGCATGTCCCTCCGATGCCTCACGACCTCACCCGACCGCTGGGTCGACTGCTCGCCCATCTGGACATGCATCTGGTGGACCACGGCGTCGTGCGTGCCGTCTACAACAATTTCTATCCGCTCGGCGGCGGCATGTACCGGCTCAGCCAGCCCAGCCCGGCGCAGCTGCGGCGTTACACCCGCCGCTACGGCATCCGCACCGTGGTCAACCTGCGCGGCGAGAACGCGTGGGGCAGTTATGCGCTCGAAGCCGAGACCTGCCGCGAGCTCGGCATCGCGCTCGTCAACCACCGCCTCTATTCGCGCAAGCTGCCGACCGTCGACGAAGTGCTCGGGCTGCGCGACCTGTTCGCGCGCATCGAGTACCCCGCGCTGATGCACTGCAAGTCCGGTGCCGACCGCGCCGGCATCGCGGCGGCGCTGTACCGCCACTTCCAGATGGGCGACCCGATCGAGACGAGTGCCCGCCAGCTGCGCTGGATCTACGGCCACTTCCGCATGGGCGACACCGCCAAGCTCGATTACTTCTTCGACCGCTACCTCGCCGACGGCGCGGCGCACGGCATCGCGTTCGTCGACTGGCTGACGACGCGCTACGACCGCGCGGCACTCGATGCCGAGTTCGAGCGGCAAAGGACCTCGGCGCTGGGCCGCTGGTTCGTCGACCGCGTGCTGCGCCGCGAATGAAGCAGGGCCTGCGCACCTACCGGCGGCTGCTGGGCTATGCCTGGCGCTACTGGCGCGTCGTCGCGCTGTCGCTGCTGGCGATGGTCGTCACCGCGTCGCTCGAGCCGGTGCTGCCGGCGCTGCTCAAGCGGCTGATCGACGACGGCCTGATCGCGCGCGACGCCGCTGCGGCGTGGCAGCTGCCGCTGCTGCTGATGCTGGCCTTCGTCGGCAAGGGGCTGGCCGACTACGGCGCCTCGGTGTCGAGCGCGTGGGTCGCGCATCGCGCGGTGACCGATCTGCGCCAGCAGGTGTTTCGCCACCAGAACGCGCTGCCGCTCGAGTACCACCAGGCGCAGCCGCACGGGCGCATGCTGTCGCGCGTGCTCAACGACGTGCCGCTGGTCGGGCAGTCGCTGTCGACGGCGTGGATCATCGTCGTGCGCGACTCGCTGATCGTCGTCGGCCTGACCGCGTACCTGCTGTGGAGCGCGTGGCAGCTCGCGCTGCTGATCTTCGCGATCGCGCCGCTGGTCGCGTGGGCGGTCCGCAGCGCGAGCCGCAAGCTGCGCGGCTCGAACAAGCGCATGCAGGCGCTCGTCGGCGACCTGGCTGGGCGCCTCGAGTCGGCGCTCAACGGCATCAAGGAGGTCAAGGTCTTCGGCGCTCAGCGCTACGAGGCCGAGCGCTTCGACGCCGCGGCCGAGCAGCTGCGCCGCGCGACGATGAAGGCGGTGCGCGTGCAGGCGCTCAACGTGCCGCTGGTGCAGGTGATGGCCGCGGCGGCGGTGTCGGCGGTGATCTACGCGGCCACGGCGCTGTCGTCGCGCGACGCGCTGACACCGGGCGAGTTCGTCGGCTTCGTCACCGCGATGTCGCTGCTGTTCGAGCCGATCCGCCGGCTGACCAACGTCAACGCCGTGATCCAGAGCGGGCTGGCCGCGGCCGAGGGCATCTTCGCGCTGCTCGACACCGCGCCCGAGCGCGTCGGCCACGGCCAGCCGCTGACGGCCGAGGTCGCCGCGACGCAGCCCGTCGTGTTCGACCGCGTGACGTTCTCGTACCGCAGCCAGCCGCGACCAGCGCTGGCCGACTTCAGCCTCGAGCTGGCGCCGGGGCGTACCGTCGCGCTGGTCGGCGCGTCGGGCAGCGGCAAGTCGACGGTGGCGCACCTGCTCGCGCGCTTCTACGATCCCGACGCCGGCCAGATCCGCTGGGGTGGGCGGCCGGCCGCCGAGATCGAGCTCGCGTCGTGGCGCGAGCAACTGGCCTGGGTCGGGCAGCAGGTGGTGCTGTTCGACGGCACGATCGCCTCGAACATCGCCTACGGACGCACCGATGCGACGCCCGCGCAGTGCGAGGCGGCCGCGCGCGCCGCACAGGCGTGGGAGTTCATCGTGCGGCTGCCCGGCGGGCTCGACGCGCCGGTGGGGCACAACGGCGTCAACCTGAGCGGCGGGCAGCGCCAGCGCATCGCGATCGCGCGCGCGTTCCTGAAGAACGCACCGCTGCTGATCCTCGACGAGGCCACGTCGGCGCTCGACAGCGAGAGCGAGCGCCTCGTGCAGCAGGCGCTGCAGACGCTGATGCGGCAGCGCACGACGCTGGTCATCGCGCACCGGCTGTCGACCATCGAGCAGGCCGACCTGATCGTCGTGATGGACCAGGGCCGCATCGTCGAGCAGGGCACACACGCCGAACTGATCGCCCGCGGCGGCGCGTACAGCCGTCTGCACCAGGCGCAGTTCCGCGACGTGGCAGCGGCGTGAGCAGCCACGGCACGCGGCGGTGGCGGCGCTGCCGGTGCGGCTGAGCGCGGCGCAGCCACCGCGACACGACGGAAGGGTTCGATGGCGGTCGAGGAGTGCGTGCACCGCCTGCGGCGTCCCGGCGGCGTGACGATCGCCTACGCCGTGCACCGCCCGCCGGTGCCGGATGGCCCGCCGCTGCTGCTGATCCACGGCCTGGCGAGCAACCGCAGTCGCTTCGCCGAGTTCGCCGAGCACACCGTGCTGGCGTCGCGCCGTGCGCTGATCCGCGTCGACCTGCGCGGCCACGGCGAGTCGATCACGCGCCGGCGCGTCGGCACCGACCTGTGGTGCGACGACCTCGCGGCCGTGCTCGACGCCGAAGGCGCGGCGACCGCCATCGTCGTCGGCCACAGCCTCGGCGCGCAGGTCGCGCTGCACTTCGCGCGCCGCCACCCGCGGCGGGTGGTCGCGCTGGTGCTGATCGACCCGGTGTTCCGCTCGGCGCTGCACGGGCGCTGGCTGCGGCTCGCGCAGGCCGCGCCGCTGATCGCGCTGGCCGCGTGCCTCGTGCGCGGGCTCAACGCGCTCGGCGTGCACCGGCGGGCGCTGCCGCCGCTGGACCTGCGTGCGCTCGACGAGGCCGCGCGCCGCGCACTCGGCTCGCCCGAGGCCGAGCGCGCGTTCATCGCGCGGTACAGCTCGGCGCGTGCCGACTTGCGCCACGTGCCGCTGGCGGTCTACCTGCAGGACCTGGTCGAGATGTTCGCCCCCGCACCGTTGCCGCGCGAGCTCGGCGTGCCCGTGCTCGCGCTGCTGTCGACCGGCGCGACGTTCGCCGACGCGGGCCAGATGCGCGCCGCCCTCGCCGGGCCGAACGTCACGGTGCAGCCGATCGCCTGCCAGCACTGGCCGCTCACCGAGCGGCCGCTCGAGGTGCGCGCGGCGGTCGAACGCTGGTGCGACGCGCTGACACCTCAGACGCCGGCGTAGTCGATGAAGCCCTTGTTGACGCTGGCCAGCCGGCGCGCGAGCCGGTAGACGCCACCGCCCTCGCGGCCTTGCGACGCGTCGGTGTTGCCCTCGATCGTGTGGATGTGACCGCCTTCGACGCGCTCGACGAAGCCGGTGTGACCGAGGCCGCCGCCGAAGTCCATGATGAACACCATGCCGGGGCGCACCCGCCGCGGGTCGTCGATCGCGGCGCGCGCGGGGATGCGGCGCGCGCCGTGGCGCTCGGCGCGGTTCCAGTGGTTCAGGCAGCCGGCGGTGCGCACCATCGGATTCGCGCGGCCGGCGTCGCGCGCCGCCTCGTCGAAGCACCAGTACGTGAACGCGCAGCACCACGCCAGCCCCGGTGCGACGCCGGCGCGGCGCAGGTACTCGTCGACCTCGGGGCCGCGGTTGCTGTTGCGCGGCTGCTCGCGCACGCCGGCGTCGGCAGCCGCGCCCGCGTGAGCGAGCACGGCGGCAAGGAACGGGTCGGTCACCTCGTGCGCCTGGGGCACGCGCTCGCGGCCGAACAGCGCGGCCCACGTCAGCGCACCGACCTCGCCGTCGATCTTCAGCGGCTGGCCGTGCTCGTCGACGTGCCGGGCCTGGAACAGCTGCACCGCCTGCTTCATGCGCGGGCCGAAGTGCGGGTTGTCGGGGTCGAGCACGATCGCCTCGCCGCCACGCAGCACCAGCGCCTTGTTCAGCGCCGTCTTCAGCGCGCGGACAATGCGCGGGTCCGCCTCGCCCATCTTGATCACACGGCCGGGATATCTCATCGGTGCGTCTCCTCGCAGCGGGGCTGCCGGCCGATGCTAGGGGCCTGACCGTCGAATCGCACCGCTGCCTCTAGGGGGAGGGCGGCGTTCCGCACCGTGGCTGCCGCGGTGCGGCCGGGGTGCGCGCGCCCGGCGCGTCGGACGCGTGCACGTCGAGGCCGACCGCCGACGCGGTGGCGCCGGCGGCCGGTGGGCTCAGGTGCCCTTGGTCTTGCAGGTGCTGATGCCGAACGGCAGGTAGGCCGGGCACCAGCCGAGCGCGGCGGTGACGATCGGCACGATGCCGATGTAGCCCCACGCACCGATCGTGCCGGTGGCCGCGAGCGCCACCAGCACGATGCCGACCACGAAGCGAAGGATGCGGTCGATGCCGCCGACGTTGGGTTTCATGCGCGATCTCCTCGAAAAGGACGGTCCCCGCGGGACCGCGTGCGAATGATGCTAGATCGCGTGCCGCCCGCGGTCGGTGACCCCGGTCACACCGTGCCGGTCGCGGCCAGTGCGCGCAGCGCGGCGGCGTCGACGATCTCGACGCGCTCGCGTCCCAGGCGCACCCAGCCGGCACGCTCGAAGCGCTTGAGCAGCCGCGTGACGATCTCGCGCACGGTGCCGATCTCGTCGGCCAGCGCCTGGTGCGTGGCCAGCACGACGCTGCCGTGCCCGAGCAGCGTCGCGGCGAGCCGCTGGTCCAGGCGCTGGAAGGCCACCGCCTCGACGAGCGCCATCAGCTCGGCCAGCCGGTCGGCGAACACGCCGAACACGAAGCGGCGGAACGGCTCGTGCGCGGTCCAGCGCTCGAAGCCGGTTGGGTCGAGCACGACGAGTTCGCTCGGCTGCGCCGCGACGCCGTGCGCGGCGAGCAGGCCGTGGCCGAACAGGCACGACGTCGATGCGACGCAGACCTCGCCCGGCGTCACGCGGTACAGCTCGAGCGAGCGGCCCTGCGGCGTGCCGCGCGCGACGCGCACCTCGCCGGCGACGACGAGTGGAAAGCCGCGGCACGGTGTGCCTTCCTCGAACAGCACGGTGCCGGCGCTCACCTGCATCGCCTGCGCGTGGCGGGCGAGCACCGGATCGCGCAGCGGCGGCGCCAGTTCGGCGATCGCGGGGTACAGCTCGAGCAGGCGGGCGGTGGCGGCAGGCGGCATCGGTGACGTCGTGACGGCGGGCAACGCCGGCACTGTAAGCCGCACGCCGCCGGCGCGTGCGCGACCGCCGGCAGCGCGCCGATCAGGCCACGGGCGGCAGCACGCGGCCGCGCACCGTGGCCGCCGGTGACGCGAACACGCCGCCGCCGAGGTGGTGCAGCGTGTGCAGCGCCGCGTTGCCGTCGTGCATCGACCAGCGACCGTGCGCGAACACGCGCGCGTCGGCCTGCGCCGAGACGACTTCGGCGAACACGGTGTCGTAGGCCTGTTCGGTGTGCGCCTCGGGGATGCGCCGGCACTCGAGCCACGCGACACAGCCCTCGACCAGCGGCAGGCCCAGCACCGGGCCGCTGAACGTCGCGATGCCGTAGGCGGCGAACTTGTCGCCGCCGGCGACGTCGCGCGCCGAGACGCTGCCCACGGTGTACGTCAGGTCGGCGAGCGCACGGCCCGGCAGGCTGAGCGCAAACGTGCCACTGGCCAGCACCAGATCGTGCGTGACGGTGTGCTTGTCGATCACGACGGCCACGCGCGGCGGCGTGAACTCGACCGGCATCGACCACGCCGCCGCCATCACGTTGCGCCGCCCGCCGTGCGAGCTCGTCACGAGCACGGTGGGGCCGTGGTTGACGAGGCGGCTGGCGTGGGACAAGTCGACGGGCTGGCGCATCGATCGGCAGTGTAAGCAGCGGCCGACCGGGGGGCTCGCGCGTCGGCGCCGACAATGGCCGCATGATTGCCCGCCCCACGGCGCTGCCGCCGAGCGCCTTCGCCACGCTGCTGCTGATCGCGCTGATGATGGGCGCCAACCACGTCGCCGCGCGCGTCGCGTTCGACCACGGCGTCGACGTCGCGACCGCGGTGACGTGGCGCAGCGCGTTCACGGCGCTCGCGGTCGGCGTGCTGCTGGCCGTGCAGCGCGTGCCGCTGCGCCTGCAGCCGCGGCACCGGCGCGCGCTGCCGGCCATCGGGGTGCTCGTCGCGGTGCAGAGCCTGTGGCTGTACGCGGCGGTCGCGCGGCTGCCGGTGGCGTTGGCGCTGCTCGCGTTCAACACCTACCCGCTGTGGACCGCGCTGTGGGCGCGCGTGCTGTACCGCCAGCGCGCCGAGCGCCGCGTGCTGGTCGCGATGCCGGTGCTGCTGGCCGGGCTCGCGCTCGCGCTCGACGTCTTCGGCGCCGCGTCGGGGCTCGGCGCGGCCGCACAGTGGGGGCGCATCGGTGCCGGTGTCGCCTTCGCGCTCGGCGCCGGCGCGGTGTTCGGCCTCGCGCTGGTGTGGACCCAGCACGAGGCCGGCGACCTCGACGGGCGCGTGCGCACCGCGGGCACGATGGGCATCGTCGCGGTGCTGGCGCTGGCCGGCACTGCGACGCAGGGCGGCCTGCACCTGCCGCAGGCGGCGGCCGGCTGGTGGGGCCTCGTGGCGCTGACGCTGCTGTACGGCACCGCGTTCACGGTGATGTTCACCGTGCTGCCGCGGCTGGGCGTCGTCGGCAACTCGGCGATCATGAACGTCGAGCCGGTGTTCGCGCTCGTGCTCGCGTGGGCGATTCTCGGCCAGGCGATCGCGCCGGTGCAGGTCGCCGGCGCGATCGTCGTCGTCGCCACCGTCGTGGGGCTCGGGCTGCGACGGCGCTGAACGCGGCAGCCCCACCCCGAGCACGCGCTGCAGCGGTCGCGACGGGGTGCCCGCTGAATGTCGGTCGGCCGTGTCAGTGCGGGGATGGCCGCGAGGCGGTCGTGGTCTGCAGCACGCGCAGCCGGCTCGCGAGCGACGCGGCGCTGAGCATCCCGAAGTGACGCTCGACGACGCGGCCCTGCGCGTCGACGAACAGCGTCGTCGGCAGCCCGGTCGAACCGATCGCGGGCCCGAGCCGCGACGCGCGGTCGAGCCACACGCCGTCGAGCGCGAACGGCTGTGCCGCGAGGAAGCGCTGCACGGCCGCGGCGTCCTCGCCCTGGTTGACGAACACGAAGCGCACGCCGCGCTCGCGCTGCTGCGCGGCGGCGAACGCGGGCAGCTCGGCGCGGCACGGTGCGCACCAGCTCGCCCACAGGTTGATCACGGCCGGCTGGCCGTGCACGAGCACGTGCAGGTCGGCCGGCGTGCCGTCGAGCGCCTGCAGCGCGAGCGCAGGCAGCGCGGGGCGGTCGTGCACGCCCAGCAGCGTCGACGACACGCCCCAGCACACGGCGCCCGCGGCCGATGCCGCCGCGAGCGGACGCCGCAGCGGCGCGGCACGCAGGCCGCGCCACGCGAGCACGGCCAGCGCCACCGCGACGCCGACCGCCGGCGACCAGCCGCCGTCGCGGATGTCGAGCACGCTCCACGGCGACGCGAGGTAGGCGTCGGCGGCGCCGGCGACGAACGCGACGCGCGCGGCCACGAAGCCGGCCAGCGCCGCGAGCCACACGGCGTCGCCGGCTTCGCGCGCATGCGCCCCGGCCATGCGCGCGGCGAGCCCTTGCGCGACCAGCAGCGCAACGAGCCACAGCAGCGGAGCGATGGGAAACGCGAGCGGGCCGACCTGCAGCGCCGTCATGCGCCCGTGCTGTGCAGGCGTTCGTGGATGCGGCGCGTCGTGCGCCACACGCCCCACAGCACCAAGGGGATCAGCGCGCCGACGGTGATCTCCGGGTCGAGCGGCAATCCGGCCGACTTCGCGGCCTTCGCGCCGTACAGCATCAGGCTGACGACGTAATACGAAATCGCGGCGATCGACAGCCCTTCGACGGTGGTCTGCAGCCGCAGCTGCAGTTCCTGCCCGCGCGTGAGCTTGGCCAGCAGCTGCTGGTTCTGTGCCTCGGTGGCGATGTCGACGCGCGTGCGCAGCAGGGCGCTCGCGCGCTCGACACGCTGCGACAGCGACGCAAGCCGCTGCGCGGTGGCGGCCACGGTGGCGATCGCCGGGTTCAGCCGGCGCTGCAGGAACTCGCCGATCGTCTGCGTGCCGGGGATCGCCGCTTCGCGCAGCTCGGCGAGGCGCTCGGCCACCAGCGTGCTGTACGCGCGCGTGGCGGCGAAGCGGTAGTCGTGCGCGGCGGTCGCGCGCTCGAGCCGCCCGGCCAGCGCGACGAGGCGGTCGAGCAGCTCCTGGTCGGAGGCCTGGCCGGCCTCGAGCTGCTCGGTCAGCGACGCGAGTGTCGCCTCGGCGTCGCCGAGCATCGGCGCCAGCGACTTGGCCGCCGGCAGGCCGCGCAGCGCCATCATGCGGTAGGTCTCGAGCTCGAGCAGGCGCTGCGAGATGCGCCCGGCGCGCGTC
This sequence comes from Calidifontimicrobium sp. SYSU G02091, assembly GCF_022631395.1. Classification (NCBI taxonomy): domain Bacteria; kingdom Pseudomonadati; phylum Pseudomonadota; class Betaproteobacteria; order Burkholderiales; family Sphaerotilaceae; genus Azohydromonas; species Calidifontimicrobium sp. SYSU G02091. The sequence goes on along the minus strand of NZ_JALBGB010000002.1, from coordinate 128,140 downwards.
TCGGTCGTGTCGGGCGGCGCGATGACGAGCATGCGCTCGTAGCCGCTCGCGCGCAGCTGGAAGTCGGTCACGGCGCACGAGTGGCTGCCGCCGCCCGGGGCACGGCCCATCAGCGACGCGACGACGGGGCGACCGCCGAACCAGCGCTGCGCCAGCGGGACCAGCGCCGCGGGGTCGGCGAGGTCGCCGTGCACCATCGCGAGCTTGATCGCCGCCACGGTGCGCCCGGGGATCTCGCGCAGCCACTGCGGATCGACGACGACGGCCGGCAGCAGCTCGGGGTCGGCAGCGCCGAGCGCGGCGCTGTCGGGCAGCGGCTGCACGATCGAGTAGCGCGTGAACTCGGTGTGACGCTCCCACTTGACGGTGCAGCCACCCAGGCGCAGGCGCAGGAAGTTGCCCGCCAGCGCGTCGAGCGGCAGCGCGTCCTGGCCGGGCAGGCGGCGCAGGTGCGCGCACTCGGCGTCGCGGCCGATGCCCGCGTTGAGCACGGCGACGTAGACGACGAGCGCCGGCAGCCGGATGCGCGCCGACGGGCGCGCGTGCACTTCGTTGTGCAACACCTCGCGCAGCGCGTCGTCGGGCGGCAGCGCGAGGTGCGTCGGGGGGGTGCCGGGGTCGGGAGGCGTCATCCGGGGGCGGCGCGGGCAGCGGCCCCCGCATTCTGCCCGCGCAGCCGGCAGGCCGGCCGCGTCGCCGTTCAGGCCTGGTCTTCGCCGATCAGCAGCCGCGAGTCGCTGACGTAGCGATGCGGCGGGATCTCGAGGTTGGTCGGCGCGGGCTTGTTGCGGAACACGCGGCCCGCGCCGTCGAACGTCGAGCCGTGGCACGGGCAGAAGAAGCCCCCGGCCCAGTCGGCGCCGACGCTGGGGTTCGCGCTGCCGGCCGGCACCGCGGTCGGCGAGCAGCCCAGGTGCGTGCAGATCCCGACCGCGACGAAGATCTCGGGCCGGATCGAGCGCGTCGCGTTGCGTGCGTAGTCGGGCTGCTGGGGACGCAGCGACTGGGGGTCGGCGAGGTCGGGGTGCGGGCGTTCGACGGCGGCCAACATCTCGGGTGTGCGACGCACGATCCACACCGGCTTGCCGCGCCACTCGACGGTCTTCATGCCGCCCGGCGGGATGTCCGACAGGTCGACCTCGACGGCGGCACCGAGCGCGCGGGCGCGCTCGCTTGGCGCGAACGACGCGACGAACGGGACCGACGCCCCGACCGCGGCGACGCCGCCGGCGGCCGAAGCCGTCAGAACCCAGAAGCGGCGCTCGGGGTCGGTCGGCGCCGGGCGCATCGTGTCGGTGCTCATCTCGGACTCTCCTTTCTTCGGTCAGTGGGGATTCTTCGGGGCCACTCTGTGTCGCGGGCCGTGCGATCGCGGCCGCTCCGCTGCCGACCGTCAAGACCCGTGCCGGCGCCAGCCGTTCCGCAAAGAGCCATCGCGCAGCCCGGCGATCGCGGCGCGGCTGCGGCAGCGTCGGCACGCGTTGGAGTGCGTCGCGCGCGCATCGGTTCGCGCGGTTCGACGACGGCTCTGCAGGCCGCCGGGCGCACAGGTTCGCGAGACCGATGCATGGTGCAGGCCGTATACGGCAATAAGTATCATGCAACGCACTGCACCTGCCGTCCACGACGATGACCGATCCCGCTGCACCGCCTCGCGCTGCCCGCACCGCCGCCACCGGGTCGCGGCGTGCCGTCGTCATGGCGGCGGCCGCACTCGCCGTCGCGGCCGCCGCGACGGCGCTCGGCGGCTGGCGCCTCGTGCGCCCGGGACCCTGAAGGGCGCCGCGATGGGCGTGGTGCGCGGCGCGCGCCGGTCGGCGTCGACGGCGCGCGCGGCTCAGCAGCCCGGCGCGCGCAGCCGGTCCTGCAGTTCGCGCACCTTCGCTGCCGCCGCGGCGTCGCCGGCGTCGGCGGCCAGTGCGTACCAGTACAGCGCCAGCCGCAGGTCGCACTCGACGCCGAGGCCAGCCTCGTACATCGATGCGATCAGATACATCGCGCCGACGTCGCCGGCGTTGGCCGCCTCGCGGTACCAGCGTGCGGCCTGCGCCATGTCGGTCTCGGTGCCGCGGCCGAGGTAATACGACGTCGCGACCTCGACCTGCGCCTCGACGCTGCCGGCGGTCGCGGCGCGCAGGTACCAGCGGTGCGCGGCGGGCAGGTCGGCGCGGCCGGTGGCCGTCCCGTCCTCGTGCAGCCGCGCGAGCTGCACCATCGCGGTGACGAAGCCGCCGTCGGCGGCACGCTCGAGCAGCACCAGCGCCGCCGGGACACCGCCGACGAGGTCGCCGCGCAGCTGCATCATCGCCAGGTTGTAGTGCGCCGCCGGGACGCCGGCCGCCGACAGCCGCTCGAAGATCGCGCGTGCCTCGTCGACGCGGCCGGCCTCGTACGCGCGCACGCCGAGTTCGAGCTGCGCACGCACGGCCCCCGAGGGCGGTGGCGACTGTGCGAAGGCCGCCGTGGCAGCCACGGCCAGGGCGAGCGCTGCGAGCCGGGCACGCAGCAGGCGGGATCGGGGGGCTTTCAATGCGCGGTTCTTCGTCGTCGGCGGGACAGGCCGTCGCGCTGCCACGCGCCTGCACACCCCGGCTGCGAGTGTGCCGCAGGATGCGCCGCGACGCCGACAATGCCGGCATGACGGCTGCTGCCTCACCCCTGCCCGAGCCCCCGGTCGTGCGCCTGCTCGGCGCGCGCGACTACGCCGCCACCGACGCGGCGATGCGCGCCTTCACCGCCGCGCGCGACGCCACCACGCGCGACGAGGTCTGGCTCGTCGAGCACCCGCCGGTGTTCACGCAGGGCGTGGCCGGCCGCAGCGAGCACGTGCTGGCGCCCGGCGACATTCCCGTCGTGCAGACCAACCGCGGCGGGCAGGTCACGTACCACGGGCCGGGGCAGGTCGTCGCGTACCCGCTGGTCGACCTGCAGCGGCTGGGCATCTACGTCAAGGAGTACGTGTTCCGGCTCGAGACGGCGGTGCTGAAGGTGCTCGAGGACTACGGCGTCACCGGCCACCGCGTCGCCGGCGCGCCGGGCGTCTACGTGCGCCTCGACGACCCCTTCGGCCACGCGACGCTGGCCGGGCCGCGCGATCCGCGCGACCCGTTCCGCGGGCTCGGCAAGATCGCCGCGCTGGGCATCAAGGTCAGCCGCCACTGCGCGTACCACGGCGTCGCGCTCAACGTCGCGATGGACCTCGAGCCGTTTCGCCGCATCCACCCTTGTGGCTATGCCGGGCTCGAAACGGTCGATCTGGCTAGACTTGGGGTTTTCACCACCTGGGGCGAGGCGGCCGATCGGCTCGCGCGCCGGCTGGCCGACCAGCTGACGCCCTGACCTGTGCCCCGCCGACGCCGACCGCGATGACGACGCCCACCCCCGCCTACGACCCGTCCGCCAAGCAGAAGGCGCAGGCCAAGACCGCGCGCATCCCGATCAAGGTCGTGCCGGCCGAGGTGCTGAAGAAGCCCGAGTGGATCCGCGTCAAGGCCGGCAGCCCGACGACGCGCTTCTACGAGATCAAGCAGATCCTGCGCGAGCACCGGCTGCACACGGTGTGCGAGGAGGCGAGCTGCCCCAACATCGGCGAGTGCTTCGGCAAGGGCACCGCGACGTTCATGATCATGGGCGACAAGTGCACGCGCCGCTGCCCGTTTTGCGACGTCGGCCACGGCCGCCCCGATCCGCTCGACGCCGACGAGCCGCTGAACCTCGCGAAGACGATCGCGGCGCTGAAGCTCAGGTACGTCGTCATCACCAGCGTCGACCGCGACGACCTGCGCGACGGCGGCGCGGCGCACTTCGTCGAGTGCATCCGCAAGACGCGCGAGCTGTCGCCCGGCACGCAGATCGAGATCCTGACGCCCGACTTCCGCGGCCGCATGGACCGCGCGCTCGGCATCCTGAAGGCCGCGCCGCCCGACGTGATGAACCACAACCTCGAGACGGTGCCCCGGCTGTACAAGGAGGCGCGCCCGGGCTCGGACTACCAGTTCAGCCTGACGCTGCTGCAGCGCTTCAAGCAGGAGGTGCCCGGCGTGCCGACCAAGAGCGGGCTGATGGTGGGGCTGGGCGAGACCGACGACGAGATCCTGCAGGTCATGCGCGACATGCGCGCGCACGGCATCGACATGCTGACGATCGGCCAGTACCTCGCGCCCAGCGGCCACCACCTGCCGGTGCGCCGCTACGTGCACCCCGACACGTTTGCGATGTTCGAGCGCGAGGCCTACGCGATGGGTTTCACGCACGCCGCGGTCGGACCGCTCGTGCGCTCGAGCTACCACGCCGACCGGCAGGCGCACGCGGCCGGCATCGCGCCGGTGGCGTGACCGACGCGCTCAGCAGGCGCTGAACTGCTCCCAGGCCTGCAGCGCCTCGGCGGCATACATCAGCGACGGCCCGCCGCCCATGTAGACCGCCACGCCGAGGGCTTCCTCGAACTCGGCCTTCGTCGCGCCGAGCTTCACGAGAGCCTTGGTGTGGAAGCCGATGCACGCCGGGCAGCGCTGGCTGACGCTGATGCCCAGCGCGATCAGCTCCTTGGTCTTCTCGCTGAGCGTGCCGTCGGCCATCGCGGCGGAGGCCATCGCGCTGAAGCCCTGCATCGTCGCGGCCTGCGACTTGCGAAACGGCACGAGCTGCCGCGACACGTTCTGCGTCAGCTCGGGAAACGACGGGGTGGTCATGGCGAAAGGAGGCAGGTTGAACGATACCCGCCACCCTAGACGCAATCGCCGTTGCCGGGCTTGACCTCGCGCAAGCCCGCCGCACGGGAGGCCGGCTCAGCCGCGCGTCAGCAGCTTGTCGACCAGCGCGTGCAGTGCCGCGAAGTCGGGCTCGCCGACGTAGCGCTTGACGATCTCGCCGCGCTGGTTGATCAGGAACGTCGTCGGCGTCAGCCGCACGTCGCCGAAGCGCTGCGCGATCTCGCCGGTGTTGTCGATCGCTACCGCGAATGGCAGCTGCCGCGTCTCGGCGAAGCGCGAGACGAAGGCCGGCGGGTCGTAGCTCATCGCCACGGCGATCGTCTCGTAGCCGCGGGCACGGAATTTCTCGTGCGTCGCGGCGATCTGCGGCATCTCCTTGACGCAGGTGACGCAGCTCGTGGCCCAGAAGTTGACCAGCACCACCTTGCCGCGCAGGTCGTCGCTGGTGACCTTCGAGCCATCCAACAAGGTGTAAGTGACCGCCGGCGCCGGCTCCAGACGTGCCAGACTCTGCCACGCGAGCAGGGCGATCACGACGGCGATCGTGCCGGCGAACGCGGTGACGACGGAACGGGAGAGCTTCATGACAGCAGGTGCGGTCGGTCGAAGGCAGTTTACGGCAGCGCTCGTTTCGAGTGCGGCAGCGGGGTTGGCGTTCCCGGCGTGGGCGCTCAGCGAGTCCGATGCCGCGGCGGGGGTGCGTGCCGCACTCGAGCGCGCCGGCACCGCGGCAGTGCAGCTGCTCGGCCGCAAGGACGGCTTCTGGGGCAACAAGGCGCTGCGCATCGGGCTGCCGCCGCCGCTGGACTCGGCGGCCCAGGTGATGAAGGCGATGGGCCAGGGCAGGCGCGTCGACGAGCTCGAGTTGGCGATCAACCGCGCGGCCGAAACGGCGGTGGCCGGTTCGCTCGACCTCGTGCGCGGTGCGGTGCGCTCGATGACGGTCGAGGACGCGGTGGCGATCGTGCGCGGCGGCGAGACCGCCGTCACGCAGTTCTTCGAGCGCAAGACGCGCGAGCCGCTGACGCAGCGCTTCCGCCCGATCGTCGACGACGCGACGCGCAAGCACGCGCTGGCCGAGAAGTACAACGCGCTGGCCCAGCGCGCGGCTGCCGCGGGGCTCGTCAAGGGCGAACAGGCGAGCATCGAGGCCTACGTGACCGACAAGGCGCTCGACGGCCTGTACCGCACGATCGGCGAGGAGGAGCGCAAGATTCGCCGCGACCCGGTGGCCACCGGCAGCGCGCTGCTCAGGCGGGTGTTCGGTCGCTGAGCGGCGGCGGGGCGTCCTGCGACAGCTCGAACATCAGCGCCGCGGGCAGCGCGTCGGCCAGCGTCGCGCGGCCGACGCGGGCGATGCCGCCGGCGTCGAACGGTGACGTGTTCAGCCGCGGACCGTCGTCGGCGACCTCGACGAACACGGGGGGGTGCGCGAGCGTCCGCAGGTCGGCGTGCAGCGCGCGCAGCCGCTCGCCGGCCAGTTGCGCGTCGTGCACGAGCACGTGCGGCGGGCCGGCCTGGCAGAACTCGCGCGCGCCTTCGACCGAGCCGACGATGTCGATCATCAGTCCGAGCGGGCGCAGCGCGTCGCGGATCTCCTGCCGCAGGTCGCGCCGCGCGGTGACGACGAGCACGTGGTGGCCGGCCAGCGGTCGCGAGCCGAACGTCGAATTGAAGCCGGTGTCGAGCTCGAGGGTGCTGATGCCCTCGATCGGCGCGTAGACGGTGCGCGGGAACTCGACCGTCAGCCGGCAGCCGCAGGCGGTGTCGGCGCGCTCGAGCACGAGGCCGGCGGTGACGGCGATCTGGCGCAGCAGCTGCCAGTCGAGCGTGTCCAGCGCGTCGACGTGCATCGGTGCCTGCGGGTCGGGCACCTCGTCGGTGGGCCGGTGGCGAAAGCGCACGTGCAGCCGCGCACGTGCCGGCCACGAGCGGTGGTCGAGCCCGATGTGCAGCGCCGAGCGCGTGTGCGCCAGCGCCCAGTCGAGGGTGGCGTGCAGCAGGCGGTGCAGCAGCGGCGGGTCGACGACGACGGCGGCCGGCCGGATCGTCTCGAGCAGCGGCGTGCCGCGGCGGCGCGCCGCGGGCTGCCGCTCGGCGACGACTTCGCGCAGCACGAGCGCCAGATCGAGCTGCTCCGGGCGCCGCTGCAGTGCCGGGTTCGCGAGCCGCGCGAGCTGCTGCGCGAGCAGCGCCGCGGCGCGGGCGCGCTCGATCTCGCGCGCCAGCGCCTGCAGCGCCACCGGGTCGCGGCCCGGGCCGTCGGTCAGCGCGCGCAGGCGTTCGAGCGCGGCAGTCAGCGGTTGCGCGACTTCGGCACCGAACTGGGCGAACAGGGCCGACCAGTGCGCGTCGGCGACGTCGTGCGCATCGCCGCCGTCGATGGCGGTGCGCGCGGGATCACCCGCCCGCGGGGCGTCGTGGGTCGAGTCCATACCTCCTGGCCGTCGTGGGCTTCTTCGTGGGGAGCGCCGGTGACGCCGGCAGCAACGTGCCGGGCCCGCGCGAACCGTCGACAGTATCTCCGCGCCGGCGCCCGGGCGATCGGGGGGCGGCCGCGGTCGTGCCAAAACCGCACGCCCGTGCCCCGCGTTCGCGGGGCGGGCGGGCCGTGTGCAGGCGCCACCCATAATGCGCCGCGATGAAGACGACCCCGTGGACGCTCGCCGTCGTGCTGGCCATGGCGGCGTGCAGCCCGGTCGAAGACTGGCGCGAAGTGCGCCCGGCCGGCAGCGGTGCGCTGCTGCTGTTCCCGTGCAAGCCCACCAGCCTGACGCGCCCTGTCGCGCTGGCCGGCGCTGCAGTCGAGCTGACGCTGCTGGCCTGCGCCGCCGGGCCCACCACCTACGCGCTGACGCACGGGGACGTCGTCGACCCCGCGCGGGTGACGCCGGCCCTGCAGGCGCTGGCGGCGTCTGCGGCCGCCAACATCGGTGCCGAGCCGGTGAGCGGCGAGCCGCTGGCGGTGCCCGGGATGACGCCCAACCCGTACGCGCGGCGCTGGGCGCTGCACGGGCGGCTGCCCGACGGCTCCGAGGTCCGTGAAGACGTGCTGACGTTCGCCAGGGGCACGCGCGTGTTTCAGGCCACCGTGATCGGCCCGGCGCCGGCGCCGGAGTCGGTGCGCGTGTTCTTCGAGAGCGTGAAGCTGGCGCCGTGAGCGGCACTGCGGCGGCCACGCCCGCGGCGGCGACGCGCACCGCGGCGACGATCTTCGTCGCGTTCGCGTTCGCCTACTTCTTCTCCGCGTTGCTGCGCGCGGTGATGGCGACGCTCGCACCGGCGTTCAGCGCCGAGCTCGGCCTCGGCGCAGGCGACCTCGGGCTCCTCGCGGGCGCGTACTTCCTCGGCTTTGCGGCGCTGCAGCTGCCGCTGGGCAGTGCGCTCGACCGTCACGGCCCCAAGCGCGTGCTGCTCGCGTTCCTCGCGGTGGCCGTGCTCGCGTGCGCGGCGTTCGCGCTGGCGCGCAGCTTCGCCGGGCTGCTGGTCGCTCGCACGCTGATCGGTGTGGGCGTCGCGGCGTGCCTGATGGCGCCGCTGACGTGCTTCCGTCATCGCTTCACGCCGGCGCTGCAGCTGCGCGCCAACTCGTGGATGCTGATGACGGGATCGCTCGGGATGCTGGCGTCGACGGTGCCGGTGCAGGCGCTGCTGCCGCTGCTGGGGTGGCGCGGCCTGTTCTGGGTGCTGGCGGCGCTGCTCGCGGTGTCGATGGCGGTCATCGCGTGGGGCGTGCCGCGTGACGAGCGCGCGGCGGCCGAGAACGAAGGGTCGGGCGCGAGGGGCGGCTATCGCGACATCTTCCGGCACCCGATGTTCGTGCGTCTGCTGCCGATGGGCTTCGTGCACTACGGCGGCCTGGTGGCGGTGCAGTCGCTGTGGGCGGGGCCGTGGCTGACGCAGGTCGCCGGCCACACGCCGCAGGCCGCGGCGCGTGGGCTGTTCGCGATCAACCTGTCGATGCTGGTCGCGTTCCTCGCCTGGGGCCTCGTGATGCCGCGACTGCTGCGCGCCGGCTGGCACGCGCAGCGCCTGATCAGCGCCGGCGTGCCGGTGAGCCTGGCGCTGCTGGTCGTGGTGGTCGCGCTCGGCGAGCGCAGCGGCGCCACGGCCTGGGCGCTGTGGTGCGTCTCGTGCAGCGTGGTGTCGCTCGCGCAGCCGGCCATCGGGCAGGCTTTCGACACCGCGCGCGCCGGTCGTGCGCTGTCGGCCTACAACCTCGTCATCTTCGGCGGCGTGTTCTGCGTTCAATGGGGCATCGGGCTGCTGATCGACCTGCTGCGCGCGCTCGGCTGGGCGCCGCTGGCGTCATTCCAGGCCGCGTTCGCCGTGTTCGCCGTGCTCTGTGTCGCGTCGTACCTGTGGTTTCTGGCGCTCGGCGGGCGCGAGGCACCGGCCGGGACGGCGGCGCGCCCGTCGTGACCTCGCATAATCCGCCGTCGCCATGGCTGCCCTCCTGATCGTCGCCCACGCGCCGTTGGCCTCGGCCCTGGCGTCGGTGGCGCGGCACACCGGCCTGAATCCCGACGCCGTGATCGAGGCGTTCGACGTGCCGCCGGGGCTGCGCGGCCTCGACGAGATCAGCGAGCGGGTGCGCGACGTGCTGGTGCGCATGAACCAGCCGCAGGTGCTGGTGCTGACCGACGTCTTCGCCGCGTCGCCGTGCAACGCCGCGCTGCAGTGCGCCGACGGCGTGAGCGTGCGCGTCGTCAGTGGCGTCAACGTGCCGATGCTGTGGAAGGTCGTCGACCACGTGCACGACCCGCTCGATCAACTCGTGGCCGCCGCCGTCGCGGCCGGCCAGCAGGGCGTGATGCAGTTGTCGACGCCCGCCCCGCAGGTTCAACCCCGCCGCGCCGCCGCCCATGATCAGAACCACGCTCAGCATCAGCAATAGGCTCGGCCTGCACGCGCGCGCGTCGGCCAAGCTGACCAAGCTGGCCAGCGGCTTCGCCAGCGACGTGCACCTCAGCCGCAACGGCCGGCGCGTCAACGCCAAGAGCATCATGGGCGTGATGATGCTGGCGGCCGGTCCCGGCAGCGAGGTCGAGCTCGAGGTCGACGGCCCCGACGCCGAGGCCGCGGCCGCGGCGATCGTTGCGCTCGTCGCCGACCGCTTCGGCGAAGGCGAGTGACGCGGCGGCGGGCCGGCGGCCCTCAAGCCACTGCGGTTGGGCGCCGGAAGCGCGCCGGCAGGTCGGCGGTGCGCAGCAGCAGCGGCAGGTCGGCCGTCGCGAAGTCGGGGTCCCAAGCCGGTGTGCCGAGCAGTCGAGCGCCGCAGCGCAGGTAGCCCTTGATCAGCGAGGGCAGGGGCGCGTCGAGGTCGCGCCGCAGCGACTCGATCGGCAGCGGCAGACGCGGACGCACTTGCCACTGGATCGGCGCGCGGTGGCTGCGGTCCAGTCGCGCCCACAGGCTGGCGGCCAGGTGGCCGCCGTCGCGCATCGAGACGCTGGCGCAGCCGATCGCGGTGTCGAAGCGGTTGCGGCCGAGGAAGTCGGCCAGCGCGTTCCACAGCGCGAGGATCACGGCGCCGTCGCGCCACTGGGGCGCGACGCAGGCGCGGCCGAGCTCGACCATGCTCGGGCGCAGCGCGCGCAGCCGCGTGAGGTCGAACTCGGTGTCGGTGTAGTAGCCGCCGGCGCGGCGCGCCGCCTCGGGCGTCAGAACGCGATAGGTGCCGACGACCTCGGGGGCGTCGTCGGCGCCACGGTGCACCCGCACGAGCAGGTGCTCGCAAAACGGGTCGAAGACGTCGGCGTCGTGGCCGGCGGGCGTTCCCGGCGGCACGCGCGGCTGGGCCCCCATCTCGTCGACGAAGACGCGGTGACGCAATCGCTGTGCGGCGCGCACGTCCTCCTCGTCGCAAGCCCAGGCCACGTCGATGCGCACCGCGGCGCGCGTGGCCCCGGCGTCGCGCACCGGTGCGTCGTCGGCCGGCGGCCGGTGCAGCAGGGCGGCCAGCGGCCGGGTGGGCAGGGGCAGGTCCCGCATCGACATCCTCCATCTACGGCGTCGATCGTCGGGGCCTGGCGTGAACGCGCGATGAAGTGGCGGTGACAGCCGCGTGACGGCGCCTGTGGATGGCGCCATCGACGGGCTCCAGCGGCCGGGCTGCGTCTGCGTGCTGCGGCGGCCGGCGCCGCTGCTACAGTGACCGCATGAGCATCCAGATCTTCGGGCTGCCGGTGTCGCGCGGCGTCGCGATCGGGCGTGCGGTGCTCGTGGCGTCGAGTCGGGTCGACGTGGCGCACTATTTCATCGATGCCGCCGACATCCCCCGCGAGGTCGAGCGCCTGCGTCGTGCGCGCGACGCCGTGGCCGAAGAGCTGTCGCACCTGAAGGACGAGCTGCCGCACGACGCGCCGCCCGAGTTGTCGGCGCTGCTCGACGTCCACCTGATGCTGCTGCACGACGAGGCGCTGACGCAGCCGACCAAGCAGTGGATCAGCGAGCGTCATTACAACGCCGAGTGGGCGCTGTCGGCGCAGTTCGAAGTCGTTGCGCGGCAGTTCGACGAGATGGAGGACGAGTACCTGCGCGAGCGCAAGGCCGACCTCGAGCAGGTCATCGAGCGGCTGCTGCGTGCGCTGGCGCGCGACGCGGCCGGGCAGCCGCCGGCGGGTCCCGGCGCGCTGACCCGCGACTTCGGCGGCGAGGACCCGCTGGTGCTGGTGTCGAGCGACATCGCACCGGCCGACCTGCTGCACTTCAAGCGCAGCGTGTTCACCGGCTTCGTCACCGACGTCGGCGGCCGAACGTCGCACACCGCGATCGTCGCGCGCAGCATGGACATCCCGGCGGTGGTCGGCGCGCGCGAAGCCAGCCGCGTGATCCGGCAGGACGACTGGCTCGTGATCGATGGCGACGCAGGCGCCGTGATCGTCAACCCGTCGCCGATCGTCCTCGAGGAGTACCGCTTCCGCCAGCGCCAGATCGAGCTCGAGCGGGCGAGACTGCACCGCCTTCGCTTCACACCGGCCGTCACGCTCGACGGCGAAGCGGTCGAACTGCTGGCCAACATCGAGCTGCCGAGCGACGCGCTGGCGGCACTCGAGGCCGGCGCCGTCGGCGTGGGCTTGTTCCGCAGTGAGTTCCTGTTCCTCAACCGCGGCGGCGCGCTGCCGGACGAGGACGAGCAATACGAAGCTTACCGGGCGGCCGTCGAGGCGATGGGCGGTCTGCCGGTGACGATCCGCACCGTCGACATCGGTGCCGACAAGCCGCTGGATCGCATGTCCGCGCAGGAACTGCGGCACGACCATTCGCTGAATCCGGCGCTCGGGCGGCGGGCGATCCGCTGGAGCCTGGCTGAGCCCGCGATGTTCCGCCAGCAGGTGCGTGCGATCTTGCGCGCGAGCGCGCACGGCAAGGTCCGCATGCTCGTGCCGATGGTGATGCACCCGCGCGAACTGCATCAGACGCGGGAGGTGGTCGCACGCGCGAAGCGCCAGCTCGAGGACGCAGGGCGGCCGTACACCGACATCGAGATCGGCGCGATGATCGAAGTGCCAGCCGCTGCGCTGACGCTGCCGTCGCTGCTGCCGCTGGTGGACTTCGTGTCGATCGGCACCAACGACCTGATCCAGTACACGCTCGCGATCGACCGTGCCGACGAGGCCGTCGCGAGTCTGTACGAGCCGTGGCACCCCGCCGTGCTGCGCCTGGTTGCCGACGTGATCGCCGCCAGCCGCAGGGCGGGCAAGTCCGTGAGCGTGTGCGGCGAGATGGCCGGAGACCCGGCGTTCACCGAGCTGCTGCTGGCGATGGGCCTGCGCAGCTTCTCGATGCACCCGGCGCAAATCGCCGCCATCAAGCAGCGCATCCTGCGCGCAGACGCACGCCGGCTTGCCACCCTCGTCGACGAGGCGCTTGCGGCCGATGACCCGGCGCAGGCCTGGGCGCGCTTGCTGCGAAGCCGGTGACGCCGGGAGCATCCGGGTGGCTTGCGTGCGCACACCGAGGTCTGGAGCGGGCCGGGCCGGCAAGCCTGCTATAGTCCGCCCCTCGCTGAAGTGCAGCCCGCGCCGCTTCGGTCGAAACGCAAAAACCCAGCGCTTGACACGGGTATGCGGATCGAATCAGAATAGCGGTCTTCGCTGATGACAACAGCGACGCGCCGAAAGGCAAGTTCTTTAACAACATACAGCCGATAAGCGTGGGCGTTTGACGGCGAATGCCAAGGATCGCAAGGTCCACAAACGCTCACGGAAGCAGAAGTGAAGTTCACTTCAATTCCGTTTTGAGCAACTTCAAGATCAAACTGAAGAGTTTGATCCTGGCTCAGATTGAACGCTGGCGGCATGCCTTACACATGCAAGTCGAACGGTAACGCGGGGCAACCTGGCGACGAGTGGCGAACGGGTGAGTAATGCATCGGAACGTACCCAGTAGTGGGGGATAGCCCGGCGAAAGCCGGATTAATACCGCATACGACCTACGGGTGAAAGCGGGGGACCGCAAGGCCTCGCGCTATTGGAGCGGCCGATGTCGGATTAGCTAGTTGGTGGGGTAAAGGCCTACCAAGGCGACGATCCGTAGCTGGTCTGAGAGGACGACCAGCCACACTGGGACTGAGACACGGCCCAGACTCCTACGGGAGGCAGCAGTGGGGAATTTTGGACAATGGGGGCAACCCTGATCCAGCCATGCCGCGTGCGGGAAGAAGGCCTTCGGGTTGTAAACCGCTTTTGTCAGGGAAGAAACGCGCTGGGCTAATACCTCGGCGTAATGACGGTACCTGAAGAATAAGCACCGGCTAACTACGTGCCAGCAGCCGCGGTAATACGTAGGGTGCGAGCGTTAATCGGAATTACTGGGCGTAAAGCGTGCGCAGGCGGTTGTGCAAGACAGATGTGAAATCCCCGGGCTTAACCTGGGAACTGCATTTGTGACTGCACGGCTAGAGTACGGCAGAGGGGGATGGAATTCCGCGTGTAGCAGTGAAATGCGTAGATATGCGGAGGAACACCGATGGCGAAGGCAGTCCCCTGGGCCTGTACTGACGCTCATGCACGAAAGCGTGGGGAGCAAACAGGATTAGATACCCTGGTAGTCCACGCCCTAAACGATGTCAACTGGTTGTTGGACGGCTTGCTGTTCAGTAACGAAGCTAACGCGTGAAGTTGACCGCCTGGGGAGTACGGCCGCAAGGTTGAAACTCAAAGGAATTGACGGGGACCCGCACAAGCGGTGGATGATGTGGTTTAATTCGATGCAACGCGAAAAACCTTACCTACCCTTGACATGCCCGGAATCCTGCAGAGATGTGGGAGTGCTCGAAAGAGAACCGGGACACAGGTGCTGCATGGCCGTCGTCAGCTCGTGTCGTGAGATGTTGGGTTAAGTCCCGCAACGAGCGCAACCCTTGTCATTAGTTGCTACGAAAGGGCACTCTAATGAGACTGCCGGTGACAAACCGGAGGAAGGTGGGGATGACGTCAGGTCCTCATGGCCCTTATGGGTAGGGCTACACACGTCATACAATGGCCGGTACAGAGGGCTGCCAACCCGCGAGGGGGAGCCAATCCCAGAAAACCGGTCGTAGTCCGGATCGTAGTCTGCAACTCGACTGCGTGAAGTCGGAATCGCTAGTAATCGCGGATCAGCTTGCCGCGGTGAATACGTTCCCGGGTCTTGTACACACCGCCCGTCACACCATGGGAGCGGGTTCTGCCAGAAGTAGTTAGCCTAACCGCAAGGAGGGCGATTACCACGGCAGGGTTCGTGACTGGGGTGAAGTCGTAACAAGGTAGCCGTATCGGAAGGTGCGGCTGGATCACCTCCTTTCTGGAAGATGCATTCAAAGTCTCGCGCCCACACTTATCGGCTGTTGTTTTCGACAGTGAGTGAGGCGTGAACTGCGATGCGACGCCCAGTGTGGCGCGCATCTCGGCCAAAGGCCCTTCGCGATTCACGGTAGACACGAGAAGGGTCTGTAGCTCAGTCGGTTAGAGCACCGTCTTGATAAGGCGGGGGTCGTTGGTTCGAATCCAACCAGACCCACCAACTCTCGTTCGGGGGTGTAGCTCAGCTGGGAGAGCACCTGCTTTGCAAGCAGGGGGTCATCGGTTCGATCCCGTTCACCTCCACCACTAAATCTGACACTCAAGCGTCTTGTGGTCGGCGTTTGCGTGTCCGATTCTATCGGCTGTCGTTCTTTAACAAATCGTAGAGTCGAATCAGCGTCGGTCTGTGTCGGGGAATTTAACCCCGAACAGATCGATCATGATTGCGTCACCAAATCGTGGCCGGATGGTCACGAATACGGCATAACGCAAATACTTAGATAGTCCTTGGCGGCGCGCAAGCGTCAAAGTTATAGGGTCAAGTGACTAAGTGCATGTGGTGGATGCCTTGGCGATTACAGGCGATGAAGGACGTGATAGCCTGCGATAAGCTTCGGGGAGCTGGCAAATAAGCTTTGATCCGGAGATTTCCGAATGGGGAAACCCGCCCGCAAGGGCATCAACATCTGAATCCATAGGATGTTGAGGCGAACCGGGCGAACTGAAACATCTCAGTAGCTCGAGGAACAGACATCAACCGAGATTCCGAGAGTAGTGGCGAGCGAAATCGGACCAGCCTGCACTCTTTAGCGCGCGATCTATCGGAACGATCTGGAAAGGTCGGCCATAGCGGGTGATAGCCCCGTACGGGAAAGATTGCGCGTAGAACTAGGTGTGCGAAAAGTAGGGCGGGACACGTGAAATCCTGTCTGAAGATGGGGGGACCATCCTCCAAGGCTAAATACTCGTAATCGACCGATAGTGCACAAGTACCGTGAGGGAAAGGCGAAAAGAACCCCGGGAGGGGAGTGAAATAGATCCTGAAACCGCATGCATACAAAAAGTCGGAGCCCGCAAGGGTGACGGCGTACCTTTTGTATAATGGGTCAGCGACTTACATTCAGTGGCGAGCTTAACCGAGTAGGGAAGGCGAAGGGAAACCGAGTCCGAACAGGGCGTCTAGTCGCTGGGTGTAGACCCGAAACCAGGTGATCTATCCATGGCCAGGATGAAGGTGCGGTAACACGCACTGGAGGTCCGAACCGACTACTGTTGCAAAAGTAGCGGATGAGCTGTGGATAGGGGTGAAAGGCTAAACAAACCTGGAGATAGCTGGTTCTCTCCGAAAGCTATTTAGGTAGCGCCTCAGGTATTACCGTCGGGGGTAGAGCACTGTTATGGCTAGGGGGTCATGGCGACTTACCAAACCATTGCAAACTCCGAATACCGATGAGTACAGCCTGGGAGACAGAGCACCGGGTGCTAACGTCCGGACTCAAGAGGGAAACAACCCAGACCGCCAGCTAAGGTCCCCAAAATTGGCTAAGTGGGAAACGAAGTGGGAAGGCTAAAACAGTCAGGATGTTGGCTTAGAAGCAGCCATCATTTAAAGAAAGCGTAATAGCTCACTGATCGAGTCGTCCTGCGCGGAAGATGTAACGGGGCTAAGCCAGTTACCGAAGCTGCGGATTTGCACGCAAGTGCAAGTGGTAGGAGAGCGTTCTGTACGCCTGTGAAGGTGGATCGTGAGGTCCGCTGGAGGTATCAGAAGTGCGAATGCTGACATGAGTAGCGTTAAAGGGGGTGAAAAGCCCCCTCGCCGTAAGCGCAAGGTTTCCTACGCAACGTTCATCGGCGTAGGGTGAGTCGGCCCCTAAGGCGAGGCAGAGATGCGTAGCTGATGGGAAACAGGTCAATATTCCTGTACCGATGTGCAGTGCGATGTGGGGACGGAGAAGGTTAGCTCGGCCGGGTGTTGGATGTCCCGGTTCAAGCCTGTAGTCGTGGCCCTTAGGCAAATCCGGGGGCCTTAGATGAGGGGTGATAACGAGGAAGCTTGCTTCCGAAGCGAGTGATACCCTGCTCCCAGGAAAAGCCACTAAGCTCCAGCTGCACACGACCGTACCGCAAACCGACACTGGTGCGCGTGATGAGTATTCTCAGGCGCTTGAGAGAACTCTGGAGAAGGAACTCGGCAAATTGACACCGTAACTTCGGAAGAAGGTGTGCCTCGAGTAGGTGAAGTTGAACAGACGGAGCCCAAAGAGGTCGCAGAGAATCGGTGGCTGCGACTGTTTATTAAAAACACAGCACTCTGCAAAGACGAAAGTCGACGTATAGGGTGTGACGCCTGCCCGGTGCTGGAAGATTAAGTGATGGGGTGAAAGCTCTTGATCGAAGTCCCAGTAAACGGCGGCCGTAACTATAACGGTCCTAAGGTAGCGAAATTCCTTGTCGGGTAAGTTCCGACCTGCACGAATGGCGTAACGATGGCCACACTGTCTCCTCCAGAGACTCAGCGAAGTTGAAATGTTTGTGATGATGCAATCTCCCCGCGGAAAGACGGAAAGACCCCATGAACCTTTACTGTAGCTTTACATTGGACTTTGAACAGATCTGTGTAGGATAGGTGGGAGGCTTTGAAGCCGGGACGCCAGTTCCGGTGGAGCCGACGTTGAAATACCACCCTGGTGTGTTTGAGGTTCTAACCTAGGCCCGTGATCCGGGTTGGGGACAGTGTATGGTGGGCAGTTTGACTGGGGCGGTCTCCTCCCAAAGCGTAACGGAGGAGTTCGAAGGTACGCTAGGCACGGTCGGAAATCGTGCTGTTAGTGCATAGGCATAAGCGTGCTTGACTGCGAGACTGACAAGTCGAGCAGGTACGAAAGTAGGACTAAGTGATCCGGTGGTTCTGTATGGAAGGGCCATCGCTCAACGGATAAAAGGTACTCTGGGGATAACAGGCTGATACCGCCCAAGAGTTCATATCGACGGCGGTGTTTGGCACCTCGATGTCGGCTCATCTCATCCTGGGGCTGTAGTCGGTCCCAAGGGTATGGCTGTTCGCCATTTAAAGAGGTACGTGAGCTGGGTTTAAAACGTCGTGAGACAGTTTGGTCCCTATCTTCCGTGGGCGCTGCAAGATTGAGAGAGCCTGCTCCTAGTACGAGAGGACCGGAGTGGACGCACCTCTGGTGTATCGGTTGTCACGCCAGTGGCATTGCCGAGTAGCTAAGTGCGGAAGAGATAACCGCTGAAAGCATCTAAGCGGGAAACTCGTCTCAAGATGAGTCTTGCCGGGGCCTCGAGCCCCCTGAAGAGTCGTTCGAGACCAGGACGTTGATAGGCCGGATGTGGAAGCGCAGTAATGCGTTGAGCTAACCGGTACTAATTGCTCGTGAGGCTTGACCCTATAACTTTGACGCGCTGTCGTCGAAAGTTATGTCGTGCGGTGATGCAATCTGCTGTATTCGACTCTATCGATTTGACGTGCGAAGCATGTGCTTCCACGTGACAAGTTAAGCCTGATGACCATAGCGAGGTGGTCCCACTCCTTCCCATCCCGAACAGGACAGTGAAACGCCTCAGCGCCGATGATAGTGCGGATTCCCGTGTGAAAGTAGGACATCGTCAGGCTAATATTTAAAAAGGGCCTCGCTTTCTGCAGCGAGGCCCTTTTCCTTTTTCGGGCTTTTGCGGGTGGGCGGGCAGCGCGCGGTGGACCTTCGTGTCTGGCCTTTCGCGTGCTGCTGATGGATTCTTGAGCGCGCTACATGCTGCGCCGGTACTGTCCACCGACTTCGAACAGTGCCTCGGTGATTTCGCCGAGACTGCAGCAGCGCACAGCATCCATCAGCACCTCGAAAACGTTGCCACCATCGAGAACGACCTGCTTCAGCCGTGCCAGCATGGCAGGGGCGACGCGGGCGTGGCGGGCGTGGAAGTCCTGTAGACGCCGCAGTTGGCTCGCTTTTTCCTCGTCGGTCGAACGTGCCAGCTCCAGCGACTGTGGGATCGGGTCGCCGTGCGGATTGCGGAACGTGTTCACACCGATGATCGGATATTCGCCCGTGTGCTTGAGCATCTCGTAGTGAAGACTCTCCTCCTGGATCTTGCCGCGCTGGTACCCCGTCTCCATCGCGCCGAGCACGCCGCCACGTTCGGCGAGCCGTTCGAACTCGGCGAGCACAGCCTCCTCAACGAGTTCGGTGAGTTCCTCGATGATGAACGCGCCCTGGTTCGGGTTCTCGTTCTTCGCCAACCCCCACTCGCGATTGATGATCAGCTGGATCGCCATCGCGCGCCGGACGCTCTCCTCGGTCGGCGTGGTGATCGCCTCGTCGTACGCGTTTGTGTGCAGTGAGTTGCAGTTGTCGTAGACCGCGATCAGCGCCTGCAGCGTGGTGCGGATGTCGTTGAACGCGATTTCCTGCGCATGCAGCGAGCGCCCCGACGTCTGGATGTGGTATTTGAGCTTCTGGCTGCGCTCGTTCGCACCATAGCGATCGCGCATCGCGGTGGCCCAGATTCGGCGGGCGACACGGCCGAGCACGGTGTATTCCGGGTCCATCCCGTTGCTGAAGAAGAAGCTCAGGTTCGGTGCGAAGTCGTCGATGTGCATCCCGCGCGCCAGGTAGGCCTCGACGAACGTGAAGCCATTGGCCAGCGTGAACGCGAGCTGGCTGATCGGGTTCGCACCGGCTTCGGCGATGTGGTAGCCGGAGATCGACACCGAATAGAAATTGCGCACGTCGTGGTGCACGAAGTACTCGGCGATGTCGCCCATCACCTTCAGGCTGAACTCCGTCGAGAAGATGCAGGTGTTCTGGCCCTGATCCTCCTTCAGGATGTCCGCCTGCACGGTACCCCGCACGTTCGACAGTACCCACGCCTTGATCTTCGCGGCTTCGTCGTCCGTCGGCTCGCGCCCGTTGTCGACCCTGAACTTGTCGAGCTGCTGGTCGATCGCGGTGTTCATGAACATCGCGAGGATCGTTGGCGCCGGGCCGTTGATCGTCATGCTGACCGACGTGTTCGGGCTGCACAGGTCGAAGCCCGAGTACAGCACCTTCATGTCGTCGAGCGTCGCGATGCTGACGCCCGAGTTGCCGACCTTGCCATAGATGTCGGGGCGCCGGTCGGGGTCGTGCCCGTACAGCGTGACGCTGTCGAACGCCGTCGACAGCCGCTTGGCCGGCATGCCCTCCGACAGCAGCTTGAAGCGCCGGTTGGTGCGGAAGGCGTCGCCCTCGCCGGCGAACATGCGCGTCGGGTCCTCGTTCTCGCGCTTGAACGCGAACACGCCCGCGGTGTACGGGAAGCTGCCAGGGACGTTCTCGAGCAGGAGCCACTTCAGCAGTTCGCCGTGGTCCTCGTAGCGTGGCAGCACGACCTTGCGCACCTTGTTGCCCGACAGCGTCGTGTACGTCAGCCGCGTGCGGATCTCCTTGTCGCGGATCTTGACGACATACTCGTCACCCGCATAAGCCCGCTGCATGTCGGGCCACATCGCGAGCAGCTTGCGCGCGTGCGGATCCAGCCGGGCCTCGCGCAGCTGGGCCTGCTCCTCGAGCGCTTCGCGCGCTTTCGACTTGTGCGGAATCGCCTCGAGCAGCATCGCCGCGCTGGCGCGCAGCTGCTGGATCTCGCGCGCGAGGCGGGCCTGCTCGTGTGCACGCCGCTTGTACGCGCGCACCGTCTCGGCGATCTCGGCCAGATAGCGCACGCGCGACGGCGGCACGATCGGCGTGCGGTGGGTGCTGAAGCGCGTGTTCACCGCCGGCAACCTGCCCACGCCGCCGGCGTCGAGCCCGAGCTCGACCAGCCGCGCCTTGAGCGCCTGATAGAGCGCTGTGACCCCGTCGTCGTTGAATCGGCTGGCCATCGTGCCGAACACCGGCATCTGGTCCACCGGCACATTGAAGGCTTCGCGGTTGCGCTGCACTTGCTTGGCCACGTCGCGCAGCGCGTCGGCCGCACCCTTGCGATCGAACTTGTTGATCGCGACGAACTCCGCGAAGTCGAGCATGTCGATCTTCTCGAGCTGGCTGGCGGCGCCGAACTCGGGCGTCATCACGTACAGAGGCACGTCGACGTGCGGCACGATCGCCGCGTCGCCCTGGCCGATCCCCGAGGTCTCGACGATGACGAGGTCGAAGCCCGCGACCTTGCAGGCGGCCAGCACGTCGGGCAGCGCGGCGCTGATCTCGCTGCCGGTGTCGCGCGTCGCGAGGCTGCGCATGTAGACGCGCGCGCCGGCACGCCACGGCCCGATCGCGTTCATCCGGATGCGGTCACCGAGCAGCGCACCGCCGCTCTTGCGCCGGCTCGGGTCGATCGAGACGACGGCGATGCGCAGCCGGTCGTCGAGGTCGAGGCGCAAGCGCCGGATCAGCTCGTCGGTCAGGCTCGACTTGCCGGCGCCGCCGGTGCCGGTGATCCCGAGCACCGGTACGGTCGCCTGCGCGGCGCGGGTGCGCAGCGCCTCCACCAGCGTCGCGTCGGCGCGGCCGTTCTCCAGCGCCGTGATCAGCTGCGCCAGCGCGCGCCACGCCGTTTCCGTGTGACCGACGATGTCGTCGACGCGCTTGGGCGCATACCCCGACAGGTCGTGGTCGCAGCGCATCAGCATCTCGCCGATCATCCCCTGCAGGCCCATGCGCTGGCCGTCTTCGGGGCTGTAGATGCGCGCCACACCGTAGTCCTGCAGCTCGCGGATCTCGGGCGGCACGATCACGCCGCCGCCACCGCCGAAGACCTGGATGTGCGCGCCGCCGCGTTCGCGCAGCAGGTCGATCATGTACTTGAAGTACTCGACGTGCCCGCCCTGGTAGCTGCTGACCGCGATGCCCTGCACGTCCTCCTGCAGCGCAGCGGTGACGACCTCGTCGACCGAGCGGTTGTGGCCGAGATGGATCACCTCGGCGCCCATGCTCTGCAGGATGCGTCGCATGATGTTGATCGCCGCGTCGTGGCCGTCGAACAGGCTCGCGGCGGTGACGAAGCGCACCTTGTGCGTCGGGCGGTACTGCGCGAGGGCCTTGAACTCCGCGGACAGGTCGGTCATCGGTGTCTCCAGCGTCGATCCGGACTGCAGTTGACGTTTACGTCAACGTCAACGCCAGTGTAGCCGAGCCCCCCGGCCGTCCACCGCGGCTCGCCCGGGTGTTCGCCGGTGTCCGCGCCTGATACCCTCCGTGCGCGCCACCGGCTCCGACGCCGGCGGCGCGCTCGACCCGGGATGCGACCTTGAGTTTTCTTGCCATCGACATCGGCAACACGCGGCTGAAGTGGGCGCAGTACGCCTCGCCGCAGCCGGGCGCCGCGGTGCTGGCCCACGGCGCCGTTTTTCTCGAGACGATCGACGAACTGGCCGAGGGCGAGTGGCGCCAGCTGACCCCGCCGACGAGCATGCTCGGCTGCAACGTCGCCGGCGACGCGATCCGCCGCCGCGTCGAGGAGCAGCTGGAGCTGTGGGACGTCGCGCCGCGCTGGGTCGTGCCGAGCAGCCACGACGCCGGCGTCATCAACGGCTACGACCACCCCGCGCGGCTGGGCGCCGACCGCTGGGTCGCGCTGATCGGCGCGCGCGCACACCTGCGCACCCGCGCGCCGCATGCCTCGGCGCGGCCGGTGCTCGTCGTGATGATCGGCACTGCGGTGACCGTCGATGCGCTCGACATGCACGGCCACTTTCTGGGCGGAATCATCCTGCCCGGCCACGGCATCATGTTGCGCGCGCTTGAGAGCGGCACCGCGGGGCTGCGCGTGCCCACCGGGGAAGTGCGCCCGTTCCCGTCGAACACGTCGGATGCGCTGACCAGCGGCGGCACCTATGCGATCACCGGAGCGATCGAGCGCATGCACCGCCACCTGGCGGCGCGCTGCGGGCAGCGCCCGGTGACGCTGATCACGGGCGGTGCCGGCTGGAAAGTCGCGCCGTTCCTCGACCTCGAGCACGAGCTGGTCGAGTCGCTGATTTTCGACGGGCTGCTCGCGCTGCAGGCGCACCGCCTCGCGCTGTAGCTGCCGTGCGCGCCGCTACAGGATGTAGCGCGACAGGTCCTCGTTGTTCGCCAGCGCCGCGAGCTTGGCGTCGACGGCCGCGGCGTCGAGCGTCACGGTGCGGCCGGCGAGCATCGGCGCGTCGAAGCTGATCTCGTCGAGCAGGCGTTCGAGCACGGTGGCCAGCCGCCGCGCGCCGATGTTCTCGGTGCGTTCGTTGACGTCGAACGCGATCTGCGCGAGCCGCCGGATGCCGTCGGGCGTGATTTCCAGCGTCACGCCTTCGGTGGCCAGCAGGGCCTGATACTGCTTGACCAGGCTCGCATGCGTGCTCGACAGGATCGCCTCGAAGTCGTCGACCGACAGCGATGTCAGCTCGACGCGGATCGGAAAGCGCCCCTGCAGCTCCGGGATCAGGTCGCTCGGCTTGGCGAGGTGGAAGGCGCCCGACGCGATGAACAGGATGTGGTCGGTCTTGACCATGCCGTACTTCGTGCTCACCGTCGTGCCTTCGACGAGCGGCAGCAGGTCGCGCTGCACCCCCTGGCGCGAGACGTCGGCACCGGCGTGCTCGGCGCGCGACGCGACCTTGTCGATCTCGTCGATGAACACGATGCCGTTGCTCTCGGCATGGGCCAGCGCGGCGCTGCGGATCTCGTCCTCGTTGACGAGCTTGGCCGCTTCTTCCTCGACGAGCAGCTTCAGCGCCTCGCCGATCCTGAGCTTGCGTGTCTTCTTGCGCGCCGCGCCGAGCTGCGAGAACAGGCCCTTGAGCTGCTCGGCCATCTCCTCCATGCCCTGCGGGCCGAGGATTTCGAGCGCGGGCCGCGGCTCGGCGACGTCGACTTCGATCTCCTTGTCGTCGAGCGCGCCTTCGCGCAGGCGCTTGCGCATGACCTGCCGCGCCGTGTTGTCGGCCGGCGGCGTGTCGGCGCCGAAGCCCATGCCCGAGCGCGGCGGCGGCACCAGGATGTCGAGGATGCGGTCCTCGGCCGCATCTTCGGCGAGCGCGCGCTTGGCCTTCATCTGGCGTTCGCGCTCCTGCTTGACCGCCACCTCGACGAGGTCGCGCACGATCGTGTCGACGTCCTTGCCGACGTAGCCGACCTCGGTGAACTTGGTCGCCTCGACCTTGACGAAAGGCGCGTCAGCCAGCTTGGCGAGCCGGCGCGCGATCTCGGTCTTGCCCACCCCGGTCGGGCCGATCATCAGGATGTTCTTCGGCGTGATCTCGGCGCGCAGCTTCTCGTCGACCTGCTGGCGGCGCCAGCGGTTGCGCAGCGCGATCGCCACCGCGCGCTTGGCCTGCGCCTGGCCGACGATGTGGCGGTCGAGCTCGGAGACGATTTCCTGCGGGGTCATCGACATGGCGTCACTCCAGCACTTCCACCGTGTGGTGCTGGTTGGTGTAGATGCACAGGTCGCCAGCGATCTCGAGCGACTTCTTGACGATCTCGGCCGGCGGCAGCTCGGTGTGGCCGAGCAGCGCGCGCGCGGCCGCCTGCGCGTAGGCGCCGCCCGAGCCGATCGCGATGATGCCGTGCTCGGGCTCGAGCACGTCGCCGGCGCCGGTGATGATCAGCGAGGCCTCGCGGTCGGCCACTGCGAGCATCGCCTCGAGGCGGCGCAGCACGCGGTCGGTGCGCCAGTCGCGCGTGAGCTCGATCGCCGCGCGCACCAGGTGTCCCTGGTGCTTCTCGAGCTTGGCCTCGAAGCGCTCGAACAGCGTGAACGCATCGGCGGTGGCGCCGGCGAAGCCCGCGAGCACGTGGTCGCGGTACAGCTTGCGCACCTTGCGCGCGCTCGCCTTGACGACGATGTTGCCCAGCGTGACCTGGCCGTCGCCGCCGAGCGCGACGCGCGCGCCGCGGCGCACGCTGACGATGGTGGTGCCGTGAAACGTGTCCATCGGGTCGATTCTGCTGTGGCCGGTCGAGCAGGCGCCGCGGGCGGCGGGCGCGGCGCGGACGCTCACACGTGGCGCACCCGCACGCGGGCGTGCTCGTTGATGCCCATCGCGCCGAAGAACAGGCCCACCAGACGGTGCGCGTCGATGAAGCTGACCTGCCGCCCCTCGCCGCGCTTGGCGAGCACCCAGTTCAGCAGATCGCCGGCGGCGAGGAAGTCGACGCGGATCAGCCGCGCGCACGACACCTGCACGACGCTCGCGTCGCCGAGCTGCTCGTCCAGGCGCTTGAGCGTCGCATCGATGCCGCCGACCAGCTGGCCCGACAGCTCGACGCGCGCGACCTTGACGCCCGGCGGCGTGCCGTCGTCGTCGAGCACCGACGAGTCGGCGAACGTCGTCGTCACCTCGCTGAGCTGCGACAGTGGCGGCGATCCGGAGTCGGGGCCGCGCCCGGTGATGCGCAGCTTGCACTTGGCGCGTTCCCACGACGGGGGCGACACCTCGTAGGTGACGCAGTAGTCGATCGCCGTCTCGTCGAACTGGTCCGGGCGGTTCGCCAGCCGCAGCGCCTCCAGCCGCGCGACCCAGAACGCCGGGTCGGCGTCGCGCTCGCCGGTGGGCGACTGCTCGGCCAGCACCGCGACGAGCTGGTCGCCGGCACGCCAGTGCATCTCGAGCGGCTGCGTCGCCCAGTGCCGCATCAGCTCGGTGAGCTGGGTCGCGGCGTCGGGCTCGACGCGCCGCAGGTGCGACCAGTCGAACACCCAAGGCAGCGGCATCTGCAGCGTCTGCGAGCGTAGCCGCGCCACCGCGTCGACGTCGAGCACCTCGGGGCACGACCAGCCCGCCGCGCCCGCACTGCCGGCGTCGGCGCCGCGGCGCTTCGCCGGCTTCTGCGCCGCCACCGCGTCGGCCACCATGCGCGGCAGCGAGAACCACTGCGGCGCCGACCAGCCGAAGCGCTGCGTGTACTCGACGGCCAGCGCCTCGAACTTGTCCTGCTGGCCCGTCGCGCGGTACAGGTCGAAGCGCGCGAGCCAGGTCTCGACGTGCTGCGCGCGCGGGCCGCCAACGGCGGTCAGGGCCTCGATCGAGCGCTCGCACTGGTCGAAGTCGGCGTTCGCGAAGGCGATGACCGCCTCGTCGAGCTCGGGGTCGTGCTGCACCTCGCTGAACTCGACCGATGGCGGCGGCGCCGCAGGCGCCGGGGGGGTGGCCGGCGCGGCCGCGATCGGTGCGGGCGCCGGCGACGCGGGCGTCAGGGCGCCGAAGCCCGACAGCGGCGACAGCCCGGCGCCCATCACGACGGGTGCCGCCGGCGCCGGGGCGGGCGGCGCAGCCCGCGCCGCGGTCGGTGCCGCGAGCCCGGCGCCCGGTGCCGCGCGAAACGCCGCCGGCTCGGTCGGCGCCTCGAAGAAGCCGGTCGAGTGGCGGGCGATCGCGCTCGGCGCGGCGGTCGGGCCGACCATCTGCTTCTCGATGGCGTCGATCTTGGCCTTGACGCCACTGTCGGCGCGCGCCGCCGCATCGGACAGCTTGGCGTCGGAGTCGTCGATCTGCGACGAGCTGCCCAGCGCCGCCAGCTGCTCGGGCGTCAGCCCCTCGCGCCGCACGCGGCGCAGCATGTCGAACTCGCGCTTGCGCACGAAGTCGTTGCGCCGCTTGCGCTCGACCATTTCCTTGAGCTCGGACTGCTCGAGCTCGAGCGTCGACGGCGCGTCCTGCCGCGAGTTCAGCTGGGCCCAGTCCGTCGTCGGATTGGCGACGAAGCGAACGACCTTGCGCAGGAAGCCTTCGCCGCTCTTCGGATCGGACATCGCCGTGGCCGCCTGCCGGGGTCAGTCCCCGAACATCTTCTGTTTCAGCTCGCGGCGCTGCTGGGCTTCGAGCGACAGCGTCGCCGTCGGCCGCGCGAGCAGGCGCCGCAGCCCGATCGGCTCGCCGGTCTCGTCGCAGTAGCCGTACTCGCCAGACTCGATGCGCGCGAGCGACTGCGCGATCTTCTTCAGCAGCTTGCGCTCGCGGTCGCGCGTGCGCAGTTCGAGCGCGTGTTCTTCCTCGATCGTCGCGCGGTCGGCCGGGTCGGGCACGATCGAGGTGTCCTCGCGCAGGTGCTCGGTCGTCTCACCGGCGTTGGACAGCAGGTCGTCCTTCAGCGCCGTCAGGCGGGCGCGGAAGAAGTCGAGCTGCTTCTCGTTCATGTACTCCGACTCGGGCATCGCGAGCAGCTCTTCCTCGGTCAGGTCGCGGCCGGCCTTGGTCTTCCAGGCATTGGCCAGCTTGGGGTCCACCTTGGCGGCGGGCTTCACGGCATCCATCGTCACGTCGTCGGGCTTGTGCGCCGCCGGCTTGGCCGGCGCCGGGCAGGATGAGTCGGTCGCGGCGGCCGGTGCCGCCGCCTTGGCGCCCCGCGCGGTCGTTTTGGCGCTGGCCGGCTTGGTGCTGGTGGCCTTCGACGACGGGCTGCTGACGGGGGTCTTGCTCAATTCGCTCTCCTCACAGCGGCGCACCGGCCCGCCGCGCACGGCGGGCCCCCTCCAGGCGGGGCCTTTTCGGGCGCGCGGAGTATAGCGACGCCACGGCGGCGTCCGCGCGGCTCAGACGAGGCACTGCTCGAGCCCCTGCTGCAGGATGTCACGCGGCAGGTCGATGCCGATGAACACCATCTTGCTCTCCTTCTTCTCGCCCGGCGCCCACTTCGGCCCCAGGTCGCTGCCCATCAGCTGGTGCACGCCCTGGAAGATGACCTTGCGGTCGCTGCCCTTCATGTGCAGCACGCCCTTGTAGCGCAGCATCTTCGGCCCGTAGACCTGCACGATCGCGCCGAGGAAGTCCTCGAGCTTGGCCGGATGGAAGGGCTTATCG
The DNA here is from genome assembly GCF_022631395.1 of Calidifontimicrobium sp. SYSU G02091. Taxonomy (NCBI): domain Bacteria; kingdom Pseudomonadati; phylum Pseudomonadota; class Betaproteobacteria; order Burkholderiales; family Sphaerotilaceae; genus Azohydromonas; species Calidifontimicrobium sp. SYSU G02091. The sequence continues at coordinate 100,862 of NZ_JALBGB010000002.1, read as the reverse complement.
GCACGGAACACGAACGACTTGACGTCGTCGTCGTGGTGATGGTGGTGCGGGTGGTCGCAGTGCTCGCCGTGTTCGTGATCGTGGTCATGCGCATGGCCGTCGCCGGTGAGGAACTCGGGGTCGACGTCGAGCTTGGCGTTGAGGTTGAAGCCGCGCAGGTCGAACACCTCGGAAATCGGCACTTCGCCGAAGTGCACCTTGCGCATCGGCGCGCGCGGGTTCATGTGCTTGAGGCGGTGCACCAGCGCGTCGACCTGCTCGGGCGCGACGAGGTCGGTCTTGCTGATGAAGATCTGGTCGGCGAAGCCCACCTGCCGGCGCGCCTCCTGTCGCGTGTCGAGCTGCTGCTCGGCGTGCTTGGCGTCTACCAGCGTCAGGATCGAGTCGAGCAGGTAGCTCTCGGCGATCTCGTCGTCCATGAAGAAGGTCTGCGCGACCGGCCCCGGGTCCGCCAGCCCGGTGGTCTCGATGACGACGCGCTCGAAGTCGAGTTCGCCCTTGCGCCGGCGCGCGGCCAGGTCCGACAGCGTCGTGCGCAGGTCCTCGCGGATCGTGCAGCACACGCAGCCGTTGCTCATCTGGACGATCTGCTCCTGCGTGTCGGCGACGAGGATGTCGTTGTCGATGTTCTCCTCGCCGAACTCGTTTTCGATGACGGCGATCTTGTGCCCGTGCGCCTCGCCGAGCACGCGCTTGAGCAGCGTCGTCTTGCCGCTGCCGAGGAAGCCCGTCAGGATGGTGGCGGGAATGAGGCCGGTGGTCATGGGGGTGCGGACGTCGGGGAAAAGCCCGGAAGATGGGGGCGGCAGACTGTGGTGCAAGGCCCCCGGGCTGTCAAGCCGATCGGGTATTCTCGACGCCTCCCCACTCTGACACCCCGACGTGTCCGACCCGCAGCCATCGCGGCCCGCGCGCCGCGCCGCCGCCGACTCCGCGCCGTCGCGCGACAAGCGCAACCTGTTCGAGCGCCTCGTCGAGATGCTCAGCCCGGGGCCCGACTCGCGTGCCGAGCTGATGAAGACGCTCGCCGACGCCGAGCAGCGCGAGCTGATCGAGCCGGAGTCGCGCGCGATGGTCGAGGGCGTGCTGCGCATGTCCGACCTGAGCGCCGGCGACGTGATGGTCGCTGCGCCGCGCATGGACATGCTCGACATCGACGCGCCTTACGACCAGCTGCTCGACGTCGTGATCTCGACGGCGCACTCGCGCTTTCCGGTGTTCGAGGGCTCGCGCGACAACATCATCGGCATCCTGCTCGCGAAGGACCTGCTCAAGCTGCAGCGCGCGCCCGAGCTGAACCTGCGCACGCTGCTGCGCCCGGCGGTGTTCGTGCCCGAGAGCAAGCGGCTCAACGAACTGCTGCGCGACTTCCGCAGCAACCGCAACCACCTGGCGATCGTGATCGACGAGTTCGGCAACGTCGCCGGGCTGATCACGATCGAGGACGTGCTCGAGGAGATCGTCGGCGAGATCGAGGACGAGTTCGACGAGGACGACGCCGACGGCGGCATCTACACGTTGGCCGACGGCACGCACCGCGTCGCCGGCGACGTCGACGTCGAGCATGTCGCGCAGACCTTCGGTGTCGAGCTGCCCACCGACGAGTTCGACACGATCGGCGGGCTCGTCGCGCACGAGTTCGGTCGCGTGCCGCGCCGCGGCGAGTCGGTCGACATCGCGGGACTGCGCTTCACGGTGATGCTCACGCGCGGCGGCGCCGTGCGCTGGTTCAAGGTGTCGCGCGCTCCCGCGGCGGCGGCCGCCGGCGGTTGAACGCGGCGCCCACTGTGCGCCGCGCGCTCGGGTGGGACGCGCTCGTCGCGTCGGCGCTGGGCGCGCTGCACAGCCTGCCGTTCGTCCACACCGAGGCGTGGTGGCTGCAGCTGGCCTGCGTCGGCGGGCTCGCATGGCGCGTGCAGGCGGTGGCGCCGGCGCGCGCGGCGGCGCTGGGCTGGCTGTTCGGCACCGCGTGGCTGGGCAGCGGCGTGTGGTGGCTGTTCATCAGCATGCACCGTTACGGCGGGCTGAGCGCGCCGCTGGCCGCCCTCGCGGTGGCGGCGCTGAGCGCGCTGCTGGCGCTGTATCTCGCGCTGGCGATGGGGCTGCATGCGCGCTGGCGAAGCGGCCGGCCGGCGGCCGATGCACTGCTGTTCGCGGCGCTGTGGCTGGCCGCCGAGCTCGCGCGCGGCGTGCTGTTCACCGGCTTCCCGTGGATCGCCTCGGGCTACGCGCACGTCGACGGTCCGCTGGCGGCGCTCGCGCCGTGGGTCGGCGTCTACGGCATCGGCTTCGTCGCGGCGTGGCTGGCGGCGCTGGCGGCCGCGGTACTGCGGCAGCGTGCCGCGTGGCTGGCGGCGGCTGCCGCGGTGGCGCTCGCGGCACTGCCGTTCGTCGCCGCGCGCGACTTCAGCCGCAGCACCGGCACGCTCACCGTCACGCTCGTGCAGACCAACGTCGCGCAGGACGAGAAGTTCGCCGCCGAGCACCTGCCGGCATCGCTGGCGTGGCTGCTGCACGCGCTGGTCGGCGCGCGCGGCGAGCTCGTCGTCGCGCCCGAGACGGCGGTGCCGCTGCTGCCTTCGCAGCTCGAGCAGCTCGACCCCGGCTACTGGCCGGCGCTGCGCGCCGCGTTCGGGGACCCCGGGCGGGCGCTGCTGGTGGGCGCACCGCTGGGCGACTTCGAGCGCGGCTACACCAATTCCGTCGTCGGGCTGTCGGGCGGCGGCGAGTACCGCTACGACAAGGTGCACCTCGTGCCCTTCGGCGAGTTCGTCCCGCCCGGGTTTCGCTGGTTCATCGACCTGATGCACATCCCGCTGGGCGACTTCGCGCGCGGGCCGCTCGACGCGCCGTCGTTCGCGTTCGCCGGCCAGCGCATCGCGCCGAACATCTGCTACGAGGACCTGTTCGGCGAGGAACTCGCCCGGCGCTTCGCCGACCCGGCGGCGGCGCCGACGGTCTTTGCCAACGTCAGCAACATCGCGTGGTTCGGCGACACGATCGCGGTGCCGCAGCACCTGCACATCTCGCGGCTGCGCGCGCTCGAGTTCCAGCGCCCGATGCTGCGCGCGACCAACACCGGCGCCACCGCGGTGATCGACCACCGCGGCCGCGTGACGCACTGGCTCGAGCCGTTCACGCGCGGCGTGCTCGACGCGCGCGTCGAGGGCCGCGACGGCCTCACGCCGTACGCGCGCTGGGCGTCGCGCTTCGGGCTGTGGCCGCTGGCGGGGCTGGCTGCCGCCGTCGCGGCCGCGTTCGCCGCCGGCGCGCGGCGGCGCCGCGCGCCGGGAGCGCGCTCCTAGAATTGCGGGTTTTCGCCGTCGCGCACGGCGCCGCACCGATGCTCAGCTTCCAGCAACTCATCCTCCAGCTGCAGTCCTACTGGGCCGACCAGGGCTGCGCACTGCTGCAGCCGTACGACATGGAGGTCGGCGCCGGCACCAGCCACACCGCGACCTTTCTGCGCGCGCTCGGCCCCGAGCCGTGGAAGGCGGCCTACGTGCAGCCGAGCCGCCGCCCGAAGGACGGGCGCTACGGCGAGAACCCGAACCGCCTGCAGCACTACTACCAGTACCAGGTCGTGCTCAAGCCCGCGCCGGCGAACATCCTCGAGCTGTACCTCGGCTCGCTCGAGGCGCTGGGCTTCGACCTCAAGCACAACGACGTGCGCTTCGTCGAGGACGACTGGGAGAACCCGACGCTCGGCGCGTGGGGCCTGGGCTGGGAGGTCTGGCTCAACGGCATGGAGGTCACGCAGTTCACGTACTTCCAGCAGGTCGGCGGCATCGACTGCAAGCCGATCACCGGCGAGATCACCTACGGCCTCGAGCGGCTGGCGATGTACCTGCAGGGCGTCGAGAACGTGTTCGACCTGCAGTGGACCGATGGACTCACCTACAGGGATGTCTACCACCAGAACGAGGTCGAGCAAAGCGCCTACAACTTCGAGCACAGCGACGTCGAGTTCCTGCTCGGCGCGTTCGCCGCGCACGAGCGCAAGGCCAAGGAGCTGATGGACGCCAGGCTCGCGCTGCCGGCGTACGAGCAGGTGCTCAAGGCCGCGCACACGTTCAACCTGCTCGATGCACGCGGCGCGATCAGCGTCACCGAGCGCGCGGCGTACATCGGCCGCATCCGGCACCTGGCGCGCAGCGTCGCGCACAGCTACGTCGACAGCCGCGCGCGGCTGGGCTTCCCGATGGCGCCGAAGGCGTGGGCGCAGGCCACGCTGGCGCAACTCGAGCAGCAGCGCAAGGCGGCGGCATGACGGCGACCGTGAAGAACCTGCTCGTCGAGCTGTTCGTCGAGGAGCTGCCGCCGAAGGCGCTGAAGCCGCTCGGTGAGGCGTTCGCGACCGCGCTCGCCGCCGGCCTGAAGGCGCAGGGGCTCGCCAGCGCCGACGCCGCGGTGACGCCGTTCGCGTCGCCGCGCCGGCTCGCGGTGCACGTGCGCGGCGTCGCCGCGAAGGCGGCCGACAAGGCGGTGCAGCACAAGCTGATGCCGGTGGCCGTCGCGTTCGACGCCGAGGGCCGGCCGACGCCGGCGCTGCTGAAGAAGCTCGCTGCGCTCGGCGCCGACGCGCAGGCCGTGCCCACGCTCGCCCGGCGCGTCGACGGCAAGGCCGAGGTGCTGTTCCTCGACAGCGTCGCTGCGGGTGTGACGCTCGCGCAGGGGCTGCAGCACGCGCTCGACGAGGCGATCGCGAAGCTGCCGATCCCCAAGGTGATGAGCTACCAGCTCGAGCGCGGCGACGGCGTCGAGCCCGGCTGGACGACGGTGCACTTCGTGCGCCCGGCGCACGGCCTCGTCGCGCTGCACGGCGCCGACGTCGTGCCGGTGCGCGCGCTCGGCCTCGAGGCCGGACGCACGACGCGCGGCCACCGCTTCGAGGCGGCGAAGGACCCGATCGAACTCGTCGACGCCGACAGCTACGCCGAGCAGCTCGCCCGCGAAGGCGCCGTGATCGCGGGCTTCGACGCGCGCCGCGCCGAGATTGCACGCCAGCTCGCCGCCGCGGCCGCCGCCGAGGGACTGCGGCCGGTCGACGACGATGCGCTGCTCGACGAGGTGACGGCGCTCGTCGAGCGGCCCAACGTGCTGGTCGGGCGTTTCGACGAGGCCTTCCTCGAGGTGCCGCCCGAGTGCCTGATCCTGACGATGAAGGCCAACCAGAAGTACTTCCCGCTGCTCGACGGGCAGGGCCGGCTGACGAACCGCTTCCTGATCGTCGCCAACGTGCGCCCGGCGGACGCTTCCGCGGTGATCGGTGGCAACGAGCGTGTCGTGCGCCCGCGGCTGGCCGACGCCAAGTTCTTCTTCGACCAGGACCGCAAGCGCACGCTCGACAGCCGCGTGCCGCAGCTGGCCAAGGTCGTCTATCACGGCAAGCTCGGCACGCAGGGCGAGCGCGTCGAGCGCGTGCGCGCGATCGCGCGCGCGCTCGCCGGCGAGCTCGGCGGCGCGCCGCTGGCGGCCGACGCCGACCGCGCCGCACGGCTGGCCAAGGCCGACCTGCTGACCGACATGGTCGGCGAGTTCCCCGAGCTGCAGGGCGTGATGGGCGGCTACTACGCGCGCCACGACGGCGAGAGCGAGGCCGTCGCCATCGCGATCGAGGACCACTACAAGCCGCGCTTCGCCGGCGACGCGCTGCCGCGCAACGACGTCGGCCTCGTCGTCGCGCTGGCCGACAAGCTCGAAACGCTGGCCGGGCTGTTCGGCATCGGCCAGCTGCCCACCGGCGACAAGGACCCCTTCGCGCTGCGCCGCCACGCGCTGGGCGTGATCCGCATGCTGATCGAGCGCGCGCTGCCGCTGGACGTGCACGCGGCGATCGCGCACGCGTTCGCGGCGTTTCCGCCCGGCCACGGGCAGGCGCAGGCCGAGGTCGGCTTCTTCCTGCGCGAGCGGCTGGCCGGCTGGCTGCGCGAGCAGGGCTGGAGCGCGCCCGAGGTCGACGCCGTGCTCGGCGCGCACCCGGCGCGCTGGGCCGAGATCCCGCAGCGGCTCGCGGCGGTGCGCGCGTTCGCCGCGCTGCCCGAGGCGGCGGCGCTCGCCGCGGCGAACAAGCGCGTGGGCAACATCCTGAAGAAGTCCGAAGGCGCGCCGCCGGTCGCCGTCGACGCCGCGCTGCTGCGCGAGCCGGCCGAGCGCGCTCTGGCCGCGGCGATCGACGCCGTGCGCCCCGAGGCCGACCGCCTCTACGACGCCGGCGCCTACACCGAGTCGCTGCAGCGGCTGGCCGCGCTGCGCGCGCCGGTCGACGACTTCTTCGACCACGTGATGGTCAACGCCGACGACGCGGCGCTGCGCGCGAACCGGCTCGCGCTGCTGGCGTCGCTGCACGCGGCGATGAACCGCGTTGCCGACCTGTCGCGTCTGGCCGCCTGAGCACCGTCGCCCGATGAGCCACGCGCCGCGTCTGATCGTCCTCGGCCGCGACGGCATCCTCAACGTCTACCGCGAGGACCACGTCAAGGAGCCGCACGAGTGGCAGCCGATCCCCGGCGCGCTCGAGGCGGTGGCCAGGCTCAACCAGCACGGGTGGCACGTCGTCGTGGCGACGAACCAGTCGGGCATCGGCCGCGGGCTGTTCGACATGGCGTCGCTCAACGCCGTGCACGCGCACATGATGAAGCTGCTCGCCGCGCAGGGCGGGCGCATCGACGCCGTGTTCTTCTGCCCGCACGCGCCCGAGGAGTCGTGCGACTGCCGCAAGCCGCTGCCGGGCATGCTGCACGACATCGCGCGCCGCTACGGCGTCGACCTGCGGCACGTGCCGCTGGTGGGCGACACGCTGCGCGACCTGCTCGCGGCGCAGGCCGCCGGCTGCGAACCGCACCTCGTGCTCAGCGGCCGCGCCGCCGCGCTCGGCGACGCCGAGCTCGCGCAGATCGTCGCGCAGGTGCCCACCGCGCGCGTGCACGCCGATCTCGCGGCCTTCGCCGACGACCTGCTGCGGCGCGAGCACCCGCGCGCCGCCGACTCGGTGCCCGGAGAGCTGCGCTGATGTCGGGGCTGCTGGCGGCGCTGCGCTCCGCCGTGTTCGTGCTGTTCATGACGGTCACGGTGATTCCGTGGGCGCTGGCGGTGCTGGCGGCGTCGGTCTTCGTGCGCGGCGCGCCGCTGTACTGGATGTGCGTCGGCTGGCTGCGCGTCGTGATCTGGGGCGCGCGCTGGATCTGCGGCGTGCGCCACCGCGTGCAGGGCCTGGAGCACCTGCCGACCGCCGCGCAGGGCCGCGAGGCCGTGCTGCTGGCACCCAAGCACCAGTCGACGTGGGAGACGTTCGCGCTGCCGACGATCATGCCGCACCCGCTGGCGTACGTGTTCAAGCGCGAGCTGCTGATGATCCCGTTCTTCGGCTGGGCGATGGGGCGGCTCGACATGATCCACATCGACCGCAGCAAGCGTACCGAGGCCTGGCACAAGGTCGCCGAGCAGGGACGCCGGCTGATGGCCGAAGGCGTGTGGGTCATCATGTTCCCCGAGGGCACGCGCACGCCGCGCGGCGGCCAGGGCACCTACAAGACCGGCGCGGCGCGGCTGGCGATCGCCACCGGCACGCCGATCGTGCCGATCGCCGTCACCTCGGCCAAGTGCTGGCCGCGCAAGAGCTTCCTGCTGCGCCCCGGGGTGATCGACGTGTCGATCGGGCGCCCGATCGCGGTGCAGGGGCGCGAGCCCGACGAACTGATGCGCGACATCGAGCACTGGATCGAGGCCGAGATGCGCCGCCTCGACCCCGAGGCGTACGTCACCGGCGCGGCAGGCGCGGCTTCTTCCTAGACAATCGGGGTCCATGCCGCGCACCACCGAACCGACCCAGCTGTCGCTGTTCGACGTGGCGCCACCCGCGGATCCCGTGCCCGCCGTGCCCCGCGTGGACGCCGCACCGTCGGCGCCGCCCGCTGCCGCATCGCCGCCGCCCCCGCCCGCGCTGCGCCACCCGCAGGCGCAGCGCGAGGTGCTGCTCGGCGGCCACCGCGTCGGCTACGCGCTGCGGCGTGCGCGCCGGCGCAGCATCGGCTTCGTCGTCGGCCCCGAGGGGCTGGCGGTCAGCGCGCCGCGCTGGGTCGGCATCGCCGAGATCGAGGCCGCGCTGCAGTCCAAGGCCGCGTGGGTGCTGCGCAAGCTGCACGAGCAGGCCGAGCGCCAGCGCCGGCAGCAGGCGCTGCGCATCGAGTGGCGCGACGGCGCGACGGTGCCCTTCCTCGGCGAGCCGGTGATCGTCGTGCTCGACGCGCGCGTCAGCGGCGCCGTGCTCGACGCCGGCGCCGAGGCGCTGCCGGGCATCGCGCGGCTGGTGCTGCGCGTCGGGCTGCCCGAGCACGCGACGCCGCAGCAGATCCGCGACGCGGTGCACGGCTGGCTGCAGCGGCAGGCGCGGCGCATCTTCGAGGAGCGCTGCCGCCACTTCGAGGCGCGGCTGGGCGTGCGCATGACGCGGCTGGCGCTCAGTTCGGCGGCCACGCGCTGGGGCAGCGCGAGCGCCGACGGCTCGATCCGCCTGCACTGGCGGCTCGTGCACCTGCCGCTGGCGAGCATCGACTACGTCGTCGCGCACGAACTCGCGCACCTGCGCGAGATGAACCACAGCCCGGCGTTCTGGGACGTCGTGCGCTCGGTGATCCCCGACGTCGAGCGCGTGCGGCGCGCGCTGCGCGAGCACCCGCTGCCGCCGGACGACTGACGCGCGAGCCGCCGCGGCGCCGCCGCCCGGTGGGCGGCGGGCTCGGACGGCAGGTTCAGGTGGCGGTGAACCGCCACATGCCGTCGTCGCCGCGCCGGCGCTCGAGCCGGCCGGCGTGCCACAGCGCGTGCAGGTGCGCGATGGCCTCGCCCATCGCGAACGTCGTCTGGTGCAGGTCGAGCTCGCGCCGGAACAGCACCGGCACCAGCGCCTGCGCGCTGGTGGGCCGCGCGCGGCACGCGGCGAGCGTTTCGGCGAGCCGCGCGTCGTGGTGCGCGTGCAGCTGCGCGATGCGCGCGTGCAGCCCGACGAACGGCCGCCCGTGCGACGGCAGCACCAGTGTCGACGGGGGCAGCGCGCGCAGGCGGTCGAGCGACGCGAGGTACAGCGGCAGCGGGTCGGCCTCGGGCTCGGTGTCGTAGACGCTGACGTTGGTGCTGATGCGCGGCAGCACCATGTCGCCCGAGATCAGCACGCCCAGCGCCTCGCAGTGCAGCGCGACGTGCTCGGGCGCGTGGCCGTAGCCGGCGATGCAGCGCCACGCGTGCGCGCCGATGCGCAGCACCTGGCCGTCCATCAGCCGGCGGAACTGGCGCGGCACCTGCGGCACGAGGCTGCGGTAGTAGCCCGCGCGCGCACGCACCTTGGCGACCGACTCGGGGTCGGTGAGCCCGTGTTCGGCAAAGAAGGCCGCCACCTCGTCGCCGCCGCCACCGCCCGTGGTGGCCTGGCTCGCGACGCGCGCGACGTGGTAGTCGGTCGCGCTGATCCACAGCCGGCACCGCCAGCGTTCGGTCAGCCAGTGCGCGAGCCCGAGGTGGTCGGGGTGCATGTGGGTGGCGATCACGCGCAGCACCGGCAGTGCGTCGAGCCCGGCGGCGAAGACCTGCTCCCACGCCGCGCGCGTCGCGTCGTTGGCGATGCCGCAGTCGACGACGGTCCAGCCGTCGCGGCCGTCGTCGTCGCGGTCGCGCAGCAGCCACAGGTTGACGTGGTCGAGCGCGAACGGCAGCCCCATGCGTACCCAGCGCACGCCGGGCGCGACCTCGAGCGTGCCGCCGGGCGGCGGCAGCGCGTGGCCGAGGGGGTGGTGCAGTTCGGTCGAGGTGGGGTGGGCCATCGCAGCGTGTCGGCCGCCGCGGCGACCCTGTTAGATTTACGTTGACGTCAACGTCAACCGAGTGTAGCCATGACCGCCACCGCCAAGTCCGACGCCCCGGCGCGGACGTACACGATCACCGAGCTGGCGCAGGAGTTCGACGTCACGCCGCGCGCGATCCGCTTCTACGAGGACGTCGGCCTGCTGCAGCCGGCGCGCAGCGGACGCCACCGCGTCTACAGCCACCGCGACCGCACGCGGCTGAAGCTGACGCTGCGCGGCAAGCGGCTCGGGCTGAGCCTGGCGGAGATCAAGGAGCTCGTCGAGATGTACGACTCGCCGGCCGACACGGCGCCGCAGCTGCAGGCCTTCCTCGAGGTGCTGCGCGCGCACCGCGTGCAGCTCGAGCGTCAGCGCGAGGACATCCAGGTCACGCTCGACGAGATCGCGCAGCACGAGTCGCGCTGCCAGCGGCTGCTCGCGCAGCTGGGCGCACGGCCGCGCGGGCGCGAACGCGCGCCGGCGTGAGCCCGTGCGACGCGCGGCCCTACAATTGACGTTTACGTAAACGTCAAAATCCAGCATCAACGCCGCCACCGCGCTGCCCGCCCCGATGGCCCACCCGATCCCCGCCGACGCCGGCTACGTGCAGCGGCTGCGCGACTCGTTCGCGCGCCAGCAGGTGATGCACACGCTCGGCGCCGCGCTCGACACCGTCGAGCCGGGGCGCGTCGTGATCACGATGCACCACCGCCCCGAGCTGACGCAGCAGCACGGCTTCCTGCACGCCGGCATCGTCTCGACGGCGCTCGACTCGGCGTGCGGCTACGCGGCGTTCTCGCTGATGCCGGCCGAGGCCGCGGTGCTGACGATCGAGTTCAAGGTCAACCTGCTCGCGCCGGCGCGCGGCCCGTGGTTCCGCTTCGAGGGCCAGGTGACGAAGGCCGGACGCACGATCAGCGTCGTCGACGGCCGCGCGTGGCAGCACGCGCCCGGCAGCGACGCGCAGACGCTGGTCGCGACGATGACGGCCACCGTGATGACCGTGCTCGGCCGCGGCCTCGACGGCTGAACGCCAATCCCCACCGACTCCAGGAGACCCCGCGATGAACCTGCCCGGCCTGAACTTCCAGCTCGGCGACGACATCGACGCGCTGCGCGACACCGTGCGCGCGTTCGCGCAGGCCGAGATCGCGCCGCGCGCCGCCGAAATCGACCGCAGCGACCAGTTCCCGATGGACCTGTGGCGCAAGATGGGCGAGCTCGGCGTGCTCGGCATCACGGTGCCCGAGGCCTACGGCGGCGCGAACATGGGCTACCTCGCGCACATGGTCGCGATGGAGGAGATCAGCCGCGCGAGCGCGAGCGTCGGCCTGTCCTACGGCGCGCACAGCAACCTGTGCGTCAACCAGATCAGGCGCAACGGCACCGAGGCGCAGAAGCGCAAGTACCTGCCCAAGCTGATCAGCGGCGAGCACGTTGGCGCGCTCGCGATGAGCGAGCCGGGCGCGGGCAGCGACGTGATCTCTATGAAGCTGCGCGCGGCCGACAAGGGCGGCTACTACGTGCTCAACGGCAGCAAGATGTGGATCACGAACGGCCCCGACGCCGACACGCTGGTGGTCTACGCGAAGACCGAGCCCGAACTCGGCGCGCGCGGCGTCACTGCGTTCATCGTCGAGAAGGGCATGAAGGGCTTCTCGGTTGCGCAGAAGCTCGACAAGCTCGGCATGCGCGGCAGCCACACCGGCGAGCTCGTGTTCCAGGACGTCGAGGTGCCGGCCGAGAACGTGCTCGGTGCCGTCAACGGCGGTGCCAAGGTGCTGATGAGCGGGCTCGACTACGAGCGCGCCGTGCTCGCCGCCGGGCCGATCGGCATCATGCAGGCGGTGATGGACAACGTCGTGCCCTACATCCACGAGCGCAAGCAGTTCGGCCAGAGCATCGGCGAGTTCCAGCTGATCCAGGGCAAGGTCGCCGACATGTACACCGTGCTGCAGGCCGCGCGCGCGTTCTGCTACACGGTCGGCAAGAACCTCGACCTGCTCGGCGCCGAGCACGTGCGCCAGGTGCGCAAGGACTGCGCGAGCGTGATCCTCTGGTGCGCCGAGAAGGCCACGTGGATGGCCGGCGAAGGCATCCAGATCTTCGGCGGCAACGGCTACATCAACGAGTACCCGCTCGGGCGCCTGTGGCGCGACGCCAAGCTGTACGAAATCGGCGCCGGCACGAGCGAGATCCGGCGGATGCTGATCGGCCGCGAGCTGTTCGCCGAGACGATGTAGCCCGGCCTGGCAAGGCAGCTTCGCGTCAGCGACCCCCCGCACACTGCGCCCATGCCACACCGCCTGCGCGACCTGCTGGAGCGCAACCGCGACTGGGCGCGCGGCGTCGAGGCGCGCCGCCCCGGCTTCTTCACCAGCCTGCTCGAGCAGCAGGCGCCGCAGTACCTGTGGATCGGCTGCGCCGACAGCCGCGTGCCGGCCAACGAGATCCTCGGGCTGCTGCCCGGCGACGTGTTCGTGCACCGCAACGTCGCCAACGTCGTCGTGCACAGCGACCTCAACGCGCTGTCGGTGATGCAGTACGCGATCGACCAGTTGCACGTGCGCCACGTCATGGTCGTCGGCCACTACGGCTGCGGCGGCGTCACCGCGGCGCTGCACAACCGGCGCGTCGGTCTCGTCGACAACTGGCTGCGCCACGTGCAGGACGTGCGCGGCAAGCACCGCGCGTGGCTCGACGCGCTCGGCGACGACGCGCGCCGCCTGCAGGCGCTGTGCGAGCTCAACGTGCTCGAGCAGTCGCTCAACGTCTGCGGCACGACCGTCGTGCAGGACGCCTGGGCGCGGGGGCAGACCGTCGTCGTGCACGGCTGGGTCTACGGTCTGCACGACGGGCTGCTGCAGGACCTCGAGATGACGGTGCAGCACGCCGGCGAGGTCGAGCCGGTCTACGAGCGCGCGCTGGCTGCGCTGCGCCGGCGCTACGATGGCGCCGCAAGCCCCGCCGCCGGCGATCCGGCGCGGCCGCCGGCGATCACGGAGTCCTGATGTTCCCGCCCAGCCTCGCCGACCCCCGCGCGTTCGACATCGCGCGCGCGCTGCTCGACGGCTTCAACCGCCACTACCGGCTGTTCCGCGAGACGAGCGCCGCGGCCAAGCAGCGCTTCGAGCGCGCCGACTGGCACGGCCAGCAGCGTGCGCAGCGCGAGCGCATCGAGTTCTACGACAAGCGCGTCGACGAGGCGGCCGAGCGGCTGCAGCGCGAGTTCGCCGCCGGCAGCCTGCCGATGGACGTGTGGCAGCAGGTCAAGCTGCACTACATCGGGCTGCTGACGAACCACCACCAGCCCGAGCTCGCCGAGACCTTCTTCAACTCGGTGACGACGAAGATCCTGCACCGCAGCTACTTCCGCAACGACTTCATCTTCGTGCGTCCGGCGATCAGCACCGAGTACATCGAGAACGACGAGCCGGCTGCCACGCCGACGTACCGCGCCTACTACCCGACGCTGGCGACGATGCGCGAGACGCTGCTGCGCATCGTCCACAACTTCCAGCTCGCGGTGCCGTTCGAGAACCTCGAGCGCGACGTCGACCACGTGCTCGCCGCGATGCAGGCCGAGTTCGGCAACGTGCGGCTGCGCGCGAACTTCCAGATCCAGGTGCTCTCCAGCCTGTTCTTCCGCAACAAGGGCGCCTACGTCGTCGGCAAGATCGTCAACGGCTTCAACGAGGTGCCTTTCGCGCTGCCGATCCTGCACGCCCCCGACGGCAAGGGGCTCGTGATCGACACCGTGCTGTTCGGCGAGGACGACCTGCTGCTCGTGTTCAGCTTCGCGCGCGCGTACTTCATGGTCGACATGGAGATCCCCAGCGCCTACGTGCAGTTCCTGCGCAGCCTGATGCCGCGCAAGCCGCGCAGCGAGATCTACTCGGCGCTGGGCCTGCAGAAGCAGGGCAAGAACATGTTCTACCGCGACTTCCTGCACCACCTGCGCCACAGCAGCGACCGCTTCCGCATCGCGCCGGGCATCAAGGGCATGGTGATGCTGGTGTTCGACCTGCCGAGCTTCCCGTACGTGTTCAAGGTCATCAAGGACTTCTACCCGCCGCAGAAGGACACGACGCGCGAGCAGATCAAGGCCAAGTACCTGCTCGTCAAGAGCCACGACCGCGTCGGCCGCATGGCCGACACGCTCGAGTACAGCAACGTCGCGTTTCCGCGCGCGCGCTTCGAGCCCGAGCTGGTGCAGGAGCTGCGCCACTTCTGCCCGAGCCTGCTCGAGGACGACGGCGACGTGCTCGTGATCAAGCACCTGTACATCGAGCGGCGCATGATCCCGCTGAACATCTACCTCCAAGACGCGAACCCCGAGCAGATCGAGCACGCCGTGATCGAGTACGGCAACGCGATCAAGGACCTGGTGGCGGCCAACATCTTCCCCGGCGACATGCTGTGGAAGAACTTCGGCGTCACGCGCCACGGCAAGGTCGTGTTCTACGACTACGACGAGATCGAATACGTCACCGACTGCAACTTCCGCCGCGTGCCGCCACCGCGCTGCGAGGAGGACGAGATGTCGGGCGACGTCTGGTACAGCGTCGGGCCGCACGACGTGTTCCCCGAGACCTTCGGCCCCTTCCTGCTCGGCAACCCGGCGGTGCGCGACGTGTTCATGAAGCACCATGCCGACCTGCTGGATCCCGCGTTCTGGCAGGGGCACAAGGAGCGCATCGCCGCTGGCCACGTGCACGACGTCTTCCCCTACGATCCGTCCCGGCGCTTCCAGAACCTGCGCCGCGCCGCCGGCCTCGAGCCGGGATGACCCGGCGCCGGCCCCGCCTTTCACCGACCCACAGCCAAGGAGCCCCTCATGAACGATCCCGTCGTCATCGTCTCTGCCGCCCGCACGCCGATCGGCGGTCTGCTCGGCGACTTCGCGTCGCTGCAGGCGTGGGAACTCGGCGCCGTCGCGATCAAGGCCGCCGTCGAGCGTGCCGGCGTGCCGCCCGACAGCGTCGACGAAGTGCTGATGGGCTGCTGCCTGATCGCCGGCCAGGGCCAGGCGCCGGCGCGGCAGGCGATGCGCCGCGCCGGCCTGCCCGACGGCACCGGCGCCGTCACGCTGACCAAGATGTGCGGCTCGGGGATGCGCGCGATGATGTTCGCGCACGACATGCTGCTCGCCGGCTCGGCCGACGTGATGGTCGCCGGCGGCATGGAGAGCATGACCAACGCGCCGCACCTGGTGTTCGCGCGCAAGGGCGTGAAGTACGGCGCCACGACGCTGTTCGACCACATGGCGCTCGACGGGCTCGAGGACGCCTACGAGCGCGGCAAGGCGATGGGCGTGTTCGCCGAGCAGTGCGTCGCGAAGTACCAGTTCAGCCGCGAGGCGCAGGACCAGTTCGCGATCGCGTCGACGACGCGCAGCAAGAAGGCCAACGAGGACGGCAGCTTCGACTGGGAGATGGCGCCGGTGACGCTGCCGGGCAAGGGTGGCGAGACGGTCGTCAAGCACGACGAGCAGCCGTTCAAGGCCAAGATCGACAAGATCGCAGGCCTGAAGCCGGCGTTCAAGAAGGATGGCACGATCACCGCCGCCAACGCGTCGAGCATCTCGGACGGCGCCGCGGCGCTCGTGCTGATGCGCGAGTCGGCGGCGGCCAAGCGCGGCCTCACGCCGGTGGCGCGCATCGTCGCGCACGCGGTGCACGCGCAGGCGCCCGAGTGGTTCACGACGGCGCCGGTGGGCGCGATCGACAAGGTGCTGAAGAAGTCGGGCTGGGACGCCAAGAGCGTCGACCTGTGGGAGGTCAACGAGGCCTTCGCCGCCGTCACGATGGCGGCGATGACCGAGTTCAAGCTGCCGCACGAGATCGTCAACGTGCACGGCGGCGCGTGTGCGCTCGGCCACCCGATCGGCGCCAGCGGCGCGCGCATCGTCGTCACGCTGCTCGGCGCGCTGCGCAAGTACGGCAAGAAGCGCGGCGTCGCGGCGCTGTGCATCGGCGGCGGCGAGGCGACCGCGATGGCCGTCGAGCTGTGCTGAGCGCCGCAGCGGCCCCGATGAACCCCGCGCTGCCCGACCCCAGCCTGATCGTGCTCGGCGAGCGGCTGGAGCGCCACGTGCGCTTCAGCCGTGACGACATCGCCGACTTCGCCCGCCTGACCGGCGACGACAACCCGCTGCACCTCGACGAGCAGGTCGCGCAGCGGGCGCGCTACGGCGAGATCATCGCCAGCGGCCAGCAGACCGCGGCGGTGATGCTCGGGCTGGTGTCGAGCCACTTCTCGCAGCCCGCGGGCGGGGCCGGGCGGCAGGTGATCTGCCTGAACTTCAACTTCGCGTTCAAGCGCCCGGTGTTCGCCGACCAGGAACTGCTGCTGCACTGGCACGTGACGGCCATCGAGTGGAGCGAGCGCCTCGGCGGTGCGATCGGCCACCTCGACGGCACGCTCGGCGTCAAGGGCAGCGCGCCTTGCGTGATCGGCCGCGGCACCGTGCTCGTGCAGCGGCCGGCGGGCTGAGCGCAGCGGAGGGCGGCGCGTGAAGGTGCTCGTCGTCGGCGCGTCGCGTGGCATCGGCGCCGAACTGGTGCGCCAGTACCTCGCCGCCGGTGCGCACGTGACGGCCACTGCGCGCGCCGAGGCCGACGTCGCGCGCCTGCGCGCCCTCGGCGCCGAGGCCTTCGCGCTCGACGTCGCCGACCCCGTCAGCGCGTCGTCGATCGGCTGGCGCATCGAGGGCGCCGGCTTCGACGTCGCGATCCACGGCGCCGGCGTCTACGGCCCGCGCACCGCCGGGCTCGAGCCGCCGACGGTGGCCGACTTCGACGCCGTGATGCACACCAACGTGCTCGGCGCGATGCAGGTGCTGCCGCAGCTCGCCGACGCGCTCGCGCCGGGCGCGAAGCTGGCGGTGATCTCGTCGCGCATGGGCTCGATCGGCGCGCGCAGCGGCACTTCGGGCTGGCTGTACCGCGCGTCGAAGGCGGCGCTCAACTCGGTGCTGAAGGACGTCGCGCTCGCGCTGGCCGGGCGTGCCGTCTGCGTCGCGCTGCACCCGGGCTGGGTGCGCACCGACATGGGCGGGCCGGGCGCCGACCTGACGGTCGAGCAGAGTGCAACCGACCTGCGGCGCACGATCGCTGCGCTGACGCCGGCCGACACCGGCCGCTTCCTGAACCACGACGGCACACCGATCTCCTGGTGAGCCGGGAGACCGACCGATGCTGCTGTCCGAAGACCACCTCGCCGTGCAGGACGCGGTGCGCGCCTACGTGCAGGCCGAGATCGCGCCGAAGGCCGCGCGCTGGGACAAGGAGCACCACTTCCCGGCCGCCGAGCTGAAGGGGCTCGCCGCGCTGGGCTGCTACGGCGTCGCGGTGCCGCCCGAGTACGACGGCGCCGGGCTCGACTACCTCGCGCTCGCGGTGATCCTCGAAGAGATCGCCGCCGGCGACGGCGGCACGTCGACGGTCGTCAGCGTCAACAACTGCCCCGTGTGCTCGATCCTGATGGCCTGGGGCAGCGAGGCGCAGAAGCAGCGCTGGCTCAAGCCGCTGGCGCGCGGCGAGATGCTCGGCGCGTTCTGCCTCACGGAGCCGCACGTCGGCTCCGAGGCGGCGGGGCTGAAGACCACCGCCGTTCGTGTCAAGGACGGCGACGGCGACCACTACGTGCTGAACGGCGTCAAGCAGTTCATCACCAGCGGCCAGAACGGCGACGTCGCGATCGTGATGGCCGTGACCGACAAGGCTGCAGGCAAGAAGGGCATCAGCGCCTTCGTCGTGCCCACCGACACGCCGGGCTACCGCGTCGTGCGGCTGGAAGACAAGATGGGCCAGCACAGCAGCGACACGGCGCAGATCGTGTTCGAGAACTGCCGCGTGCCGGTGGAGAACCGTCTGGCCGACGAGGGCATGGGGCTGAAGATCGCGCTGTCGGGGCTCGAGGGCGGGCGCATCGGCATCGCGGCGCAGAGCGTGGGCATGGCGCGCGCGGCGTTCGACGCGGCGCTCGCGTACAGCCGCGACCGCGTCGCGTTCGGCCAGCCGATCTTCGAGCACCAGGCGGTGCAGTTCCGCCTCGCCGAGATGGCCACGCAGATCGAGGCCGCGCGCCAGCTCGTGCACCACGCCGCGAGCCTGAAGGACGCCGGCCGCCCGTGCCTGAAGGAAGCGGCGATGGCCAAGCTGTTCGCCAGCGAGATGGCCGAGCGCGTGTGCAGCGCGGCGATCCAGATCCACGGCGGCTACGGCTACGTCAGCGACTTCCCGGTCGAGCGCATCTACCGCGACGTGCGCGTGTGCCAGATCTACGAGGGCACGTCGGACGTGCAGAAGATCCTCATCGGCCGCGCGCTGGCATGAGGCCGTTCGCGGTCGGCACGTCGCTGCGGGCGCGCCTGGTGCTGCTGGGCGCGTGCGTCGGCGCGGGCTCGGCGGTCGGCGGGGTGGTGGCCGCATGGACCGGCAGCGTCTGGGGCTGGCTCGCCGTGCCGCTGGCGATCGCGCTCGGCTGGCTCTTCGTCGCCGACCCGACGCGCTGCGCCGGCGACGGCACGCCGCCGCGCTGAGCGCGGCAAGGCGCGAGGCTCACGCCGCGGCGACGTCGCCCGGCGTGGGCCGGTACTCCGGCACGGCGTCGGCGAGCCACGCGCGCGCCGCACCCGGTGCCGCCGCCGCAGGCGACAGCGCGGCGGCCAGCGCGGACAGATCGAGCGGCGGCGTCGCCAGCCGCACCCGCAGCACGCGGGGTGCCGCGGTCGGCAGCGTCTCGTCGGCGTCGGCGAGCAGTTCCTCGTACAGCTTCTCGCCCGGGCGCAGCCCGGTGAACTCGATCGCGATCTCGTCGTCGCGCCGGCCCGCCAGGCGGATCAGCTGCCGCGCCAGCTCGACGATCTTCACCGGCTCGCCCATGTCGAGCACCAGCACCTGCCCGGTCTCGCCGACCGCGGCGGCCTGCAGCACGAGCTGCACCGCCTCGGGGATCGTCATGAAGTAGCGGATCACGTCGGGGTGCGTGACCGTCACCGGGCCGCCGGCCTCGATCTGCTGCTTGAACTTGGGCACGACGCTGCCGCTGGAGCCGAGCACGTTGCCGAATCGCACGGCCATGAAGCGCGTGCCCGGGTGCGTGGCCGCCAGCGTCGCGACGACGCGCTCGGCGGCGCGCTTGCTCGCGCCCATCACGCTGGTCGGGTGCACGGCCTTGTCGGTGCTGACCAGCACGAAGCGCTCGGCGCCGGCTTCGGCGGCCGCGAGCGCCGCGTGGTAGGTGCCGAGGACGTTGTTGCGCACGCAGCCCCACGCGTTGGCGTCGTCCTCCATCAGCGGCACGTGCTTGTACGCCGCGGCGTGGAACACGACGTGCGGGCGCCAGCGCGCGCACGCGGCGCGCAGCGCGGCCAGGTCCTTGACGTCGCCGATCAGCGGCACGACGGCCAGCCGCGGGAAGCGCTGCGCGAGCTCCTGCTCGATCGCGTAGAGGTTGTACTCGCCGAGCTCGAACAGCACCAGCCGCGCCGGCGCGAAGCGCGCGATCTGGCGGCACAGCTCGCTGCCGATGCTGCCGCCGGCGCCGGTCACGAACACCGTCTTGCCGGCCAGCGTCTCGCGGATGCCGGCCTCGTCGAGCTGCACCGGCTCGCGGCCGAGCAGGTCCTCGGGTCGCACGTCGCGCAGGCGCTCGACGCTGCCGCCGCCTTCGCGCAGTTCGGCCGCCGACGGCACCGTCAGCAGCGGCAGGCCGGTGGACGCCGCGAGCGCGAAGATCTCGCGTCGGCGTGCGCCGCGGGCGGTCGGGATCGCGAAGATCAGGTGCGTCGCGCCGGCGAGCACGTCGGCGCGCGCGAGGTCGGCGACCGTGCCGCGCACCGGCACGCCGGCGATGCGCGCGCCCTGCTTGGCCGGGTCGTCGTCGAGCAGGCCGAGCACGGTCCAGCCCTGCCGGTGGATGCCGGCCAGCAGCAGCCGCGCCGCGTCGCCGGCGCCGATCACGATCGCGCGCCGCTCGCCGCCGCCGCTGATCTGCGCGCGCGCGTGCTCGTAGAGCATACGGTACGCGAGGCGCACGAGCGCGACGCCGACGAGCACGACGAACGGGTGCAGCGCGAGCACGGCGCGCGGGATCTGTACCAGCCCGAGCCCGCGCACGACGGCGGCGGCGACGAGGCCGGCCGCGATGCACGCCAGCGCGATGCGCCGCAGCTCGCCGAAGCCGGTGAAGCGCCACATGCCGCGCGGCACGCCGGCGGCGACGAACGCCGCGAGGTACGCGCCGACGACGCCGAGCAGGACCCACGCGTCGTAGTCGGCGCGTGCGATCCACCAGCGCTCGAAGCCGAGGCGGAACAGGTACGTGAGCTGCCACGCGACGACGACGACGGCCGCGTCGACGGCCAGCGACAGCGGCTGCCGCCACGGGCGGATGCGCGCGAGCGCGCGGTCCACGCGCAGCCAGAAGCGGCTTGCGGCTTGGCTCATCAACATTCCATCATCGACGCCCCAGCAGCGCCGCCGCGGTGCGCCACAGCACGCCGAGGTCGCTCCACACCGTCGCGCGGCGCGCGTAGGCGAGCGACAGCTCGAGCTTGCGCGGCAGCAGCACCTCGATGTACTCGCGCTCGGGGTCGGCCGCTTGCGCGAGCCGCGCGCTCTCGTCGAGGTGCGCGAGCGACACCGGGTCGGTCAGCCCGGGCTTGAGCGCGAGCACCGCGTCGCGCAGCGCGGGCGGATAGTGCGCGACGTAGCGCGGCACCTCGGGCCGCGGGCCGACCAGGCTCATGTCGCCGATGAGCACGTCGATCAGCTGCGGCAGCTCGTCGAGGCGGTGGCACCGCAGCCAGCGCCCGGCGCGCGTGATGCGTGCGTCGTCGCCGACCGTCAGCGCCGGGCCGCGCTGCGGCGCGTCGGCGACCATCGTGCGGAACTTGTGGATGCGAAAGACGCGCCCGCCGCGGCCGACGCGCTCCTGGCGGAACAGCGCCGGGCCCGGCGAGTCGAGGCGCACCCACGCGGCGATCGCGAGCATCAGCGGCGCGAGCAGCACGAGCAGCGCCGACGCGGCGACGAGGTCGAACACGCGCTTGGCCATCGCCGCGTGATCGCGCCGGCGTCAGCGCAGCGCGTCGCGCACCGCGTCGATCACGCGATCGACGTCAGCATCGGTCATCGCCGGGTAGATCGGCAGGCTCAGCGAGCGCTCGTACGCGCGCTGGCTGGCCGGGAACATCGCATCGGCGAGGCCGTAGCGCTCGCGCCAGTACGGCTGGCGGTGCAGCGGGATGTAGTGCACGCTGCAGCCGATGCCGGCCGCGAACAGGCGCTCGATCAGCGCGTCGCGCCCGATCGGCGCGTCGTCGGCCAGGCGCAGCACGTACAGATGCCAGGCGTGCGTGTCGCCGGGCTTCGCGTGCGGCGGCGTGACCACCGGCAGCCCGGCGAAGCCGGCGTCGTACCGCGCTGCGATGCGCGCGCGCCGCTGCTGGAACGCGTGCGCCTTCGTCAGCTGCACGCGGCCGATCGCGGCGGCGAGGTCGGTCAGGTTGTACTTGAAGCCCGGCGCGACGATCTCGTAGTACCAGCCCGGCGTCTTCGCGGTGAAGCGGTCGAACGCGTCGCGGCTGATGCCGTGCAGGCGCATCACCCTGGCGCGCTTCGCGAGCGCGTCGTCGCGCGTGACGAGCATGCCGCCCTCGCCGGTCGTGATCGTCTTGTTCGCATAGAAGCTGAACACGGTGGCGTCGCTGGCCAGCGTGCCCACGAGCGCGCCGCCGCAGGTCGTGGGCAGCGCGTGCGCGGCGTCTTCGATCACCTTCAGCCCGTGACGGCGCGCGATCGCCAGCAGCGCCGGCATCTCGGCCGCGAGCCCGCCGAAGTGCACCGGCACGATGGCCTTCGTGCGCGGACCGATGGCGGCCTCGACCGCGGCGGGGGCGATGTTCAGGGTCGTCGCGTCGATGTCGACGAGCTTCACGTCGGCACCGAGGTAGCGTGCGACCTCGGCGGTCGCGGTGAACGTGTGCGTCGTCGTGATGACTTCGTCGCCGGGGCCGACGCCGGCGGCTTCGAGCGCCAGGTGCAGCCCGGCGGTGGCCGAGTTGACGGCGACGCAGTGCAGGCTCGCATCACCGAGCCAGGCGGCGAACTCGGCCTCGAAGCGCTGCGCCTGCGGCCCGGTCGTCAGCCAGCCCGAGCGCAGCGTCTCGACGACGGCGGCGATCTCCTCGTCGCCGATCTCGGGCCGCGCGAACGGCAGGAAAGGCAGGCCGGACGCCGTCACGTTCGTGCCACGGTCACGGCTCGCCGACACCCTTGGTGTGCGCCGCGCGGCCGATCGCGTGGTACTCGATGCCGAAGCCGGCCATCAGCTCGGGCTCGAACAGGTTGCGCCCGTCGAACACGACCGGCTGCTTCAGCGCCGCACGCATCGCGTCGAAGTCGGGGCTGCGGAACTCTTTCCACTCGGTGATGATGACGAGCGCGTCGGCCCCCTCGAGCGCCGCCGCGGCGCTGTCGGCGTAGCCCAGGCCGGCGATGTCGCCGAACACGCGCTTGGCCTCGCCGATCGCGACCGGGTCGTAGGCGACGACGCGCGCGCCGCGCTCGAGCAGCGCGGCCACCAGCACGCGGCTCGGCGCCTCGCGCATGTCGTCGGTGCCGGGCTTGAACGCCAGCCCCCACAGCGCGAACGTGCGCCCGTCGAGCTTCGCGCCGAAGCGGCCGACGATCTTGTCGACCAGCACGTGCTTCTGCCGCTCGTTGGCGCGCTCGACGGCCTCGAGCACCCACAGCGCCTGGCCGTGGTCGGCGGCGGTCTTCAGCAGCGCCTTGACGTCCTTCGGGAAGCACGAGCCGCCGTAGCCGGCGCCGGCGTAGAGGAACTGGTGGCCGATGCGCGGGTCGCTGCCGATGCCCTGGCGCACGCGCTCGATGTCGGCGCCGAGCTTCTCGGCGAGCAGCGCGAGCTCGTTCATGAAGCTGATGCGCGTGGCGAGCATCGCGTTGGCGGCGTACTTCGTGAACTCGGCGCTGCGCACGTCCATCACGAGCAGGCGGTCGCGGCTGCGCACGAACGGCGCGTACAGCGAGCGCATCAGCAGCACGGCGCGCTCGTCGTCGGCGCCGACGACGACGCGGTCGGGACGCATGAAGTCCTCGACCGCCGCGCCTTCCTTCAGGAACTCGGGGTTGCTGACGACGGCGAACTCGACCTGCACGTCGCGCAGCGCGAGCTCCTCGGCGATCGCGGCGCGCACCTTGTCGGCGGTGCCCACCGGCACCGTGCTCTTGTCGACGACGACCTTGTAGTCGGTCATGCGCCGGCCGATCTGGCGCGCCGCCTCGACGACGTAGCGCAGGTCGGCCGAGCCGTCCTCGTCGGGCGGCGTGCCCACGGCGATGAACTGCAGCGTGCCGTGCTGCACGCCGCGGTCGACGTCGGTCGTGAACTCGAGGCGCCGGGCCTGCACGTTGCGCTGCACGACCTCGAGCAGGCCGGGCTCGTGGATCGGCAGGCCGCCCTCGTTGAGGATGCGGATCTTGCGCTCGTCGACGTCGACGCACAGCACGTGGTTGCCCATCTCGGCCAGGCAGGCGCCGGTGACCAGCCCGACGTAACCCGTGCCGACGATCGTGACCTTCATCTCTCGGATCCCTTCAGTGAGCGAGAACGCGCGGCGTGCGGCCCCGATGCGGGGTCAGCACGGCTTGCCGATCCACGCCAGGACGTGGGTGCGCAACCAGGGCAAGGCATTGAACGCGGGGTACAGCGCGGGGTGACCGCGGCAGACGGCACGCGCCAGCGGGGGGGCCAGCGTCACGCGCCAGGTGCGGATTGTGCCTTGCGGAAAGAGCGCGCGGATGCGCGCCACCGGCACGCCGCGCACGTCGGGGTTGCGCGGGTTGTCGCGCGTGAAGTCGTACCACCAGACGCCGCCACCGGGCCTGACCCAGCGCCACATCGCGTCGGCCAGGCGCTGCTGGAACGCGTCGTCGAGCAGCGACGAGAACACGGTCGACTGCAGCACCAGGTCCTGGCTGGCCGGCGCGACCGGCGCCTCGCACGCGTCGCCGAGCCACAGCGTGACGGCGGCGGGCAGCCGTTCGCGCGCGGCGGCGTGGCGCTCGGGCAGCAGTTCGAGGCCCGTCAGGTGCTGCGGTGCGAAGCCCAGCCGCAGCAGGTCGAGCAGCTGGCCGCCGCTGCCGCAGCCGACGTCGGTCGCGCGCCGGGTGTCGAGGTCGCGCCAGCCCAGCGCGGCCAGCCAGCGCAGGAACACACGCTCGCGCTCGAGCCGCGACTGCCACACGTCGGGCTGCAGCGGGTGGTAGCGCGGGTCGTCGGCGGCGCGGCGCGCGTAGCGTTCGCGCACGGCGCCGGTCTCGTCGGGCGGGGCGGGGTCGGTCATCGTGTCAGGCGGGCGAAGCGCTCGCGACCGCGCCCGTGGCGCCAGGCGTCCCAGGCGCCGAGCAGCGTCCCGGCGCCGTAGGCCAGCTGCTGCGTCGCGATCACGACCGGCAGCCGCGGCAGCAGCGTCCACGACGAGCGCGCGGCCGCGTCGACGGCCAGCGCGAACACCGCCAGCGTGTAGACCGCCACGAGTGCGGCGAGCGGCAGCGCGCCGAGGCCGAGCAGCGCGGCCGCCGCCGAGAGCGCCAGCGCCGCGACGAACGCGCCGGGCAGCAGGTGCCGCGCCGACGCCGGCTGCCCGTGCTTGCGCATCACGAACGGCTTCCAGTAGCCGTACTGCAGCCACTGGCGCGCGAACGCGGCCAGCGACTCGCGCGGGTGGTAGGTGCTGCGGATCGCCGGGCTCTGCCACACGCGCCCGCCGCCGCGCACGATGCGCAGGTTGTGCTCGTCGTCCTGGTTGCGCACCAGCGTCTCGTCGAAGCCGCCGAAGCGCTCGAACGTCGCGCGCGGCCAGCAGCCGAGGTAGACGGTGTCGACGGGACCGTCGTGGCTCAGCGAGCGCGAGCGCGCGCCGCCGGCGGCCCAGCGCGACTGGAACGCCGCGGCGATCGCGCGCCCCCACGGCCCCGTGCCCTCGGCGCGCCACGGACCGCCGACGTTGTCGGCGCCGGTGCGCGCCAGCGTCACGAGGCACTGCGCGACGTAGTCGTCGGTGTAGGTGGTGTGCACGTCCATGCGCACGACGACGTCGCCGCGCGCGGCAGCCAGCGCGCGGTTCAGCCCGGTGGCGACGATGCGCTGCGGGTTGTCGATCACCGTGAGGCGTGGCTCGCGCGCCGCGAGCGCGGCGAGCCGCTCGCGCGTGCCGTCGTCGCTCGCGCCGTCGGCGACGATCAGCTCGAGCGCGACGCCGTCGGGCAGCCGCTGCGCGAGCACCGACGCGACGAAGGCGTCGACGTGCGCTGCCTCGTTGCGGCACGGCACGACGACGCTGACCAGGCGCGCCGTGCTCATGCCGCGCGCCCCAGCAGTTGCAGGTACAGCGCCCACATGCGGTCCATCTGCGCACGGCGCGACGCGCGCGCCAGCGCGACGGCGCGGTTGTGCACGCCCATCGCGGCGCAGCGCGCGCGGTCGGCGAGCAGCGCGTGCAATGCGTCGGCCAGCGCCACCGCATCGCCCGCCGGCACGCGCAGCCCGCCGGCGTCGTCGACCCATGCGCGGTTGGCCGGCAGGTCCGAGACGACGACGGCGCAGCCGCAGGCCAGCGACTCGAGCAGCGCGACCGACGTCGCGTCGCTGGCCGGCACGCTGACCGACACGTCGGCCGCCTGCAGCGCCGCGACGAGCCCGGCGTCGTCGACGCGGCCGACGAAGCGTGCCACCTCGGCGCCGGGCTCGAGCAACCCGAGCGCGGCGGCCTGGTCGCGCAGCAGCGGCTCGAGCGCACCGCCGCCGAGCAGCAGCAGGCGCAGCGCCGCGCCGGGCGCACGCGCGCGCAGCCGCGCGACGGCCTGCAGGATCACGTCGATGTGGTAGTTCGGCAGCCACTGGCGCAGACTGACGATCGTGAACACGTCGGGATCGCGTGGCCGCGCCGGCGGCACGAAGCGCTCGGTGTCGGCGCCCCACAGGATCTCGTGGCACGGCGCCGTGACGTCGAAGGCGCGCATCGCGTCGAGCAGGTCGGCACTGTCGCCGGTCAGCAGGTCGGCGCGCCGCAGGATCCAGCCGGTCAGCCAGCGCTTGGCACGGCTCTCGCGCGGCGTGACCAGCAGGTCGCTGCCCCAGGCGGTGATCACGCACGGGCGCACGCCGCAGGCGGCGGCCCACAGGCCGTTGGACGTCACGTAGTGGCCGTGGACGAGGTCGGGCGCGATCGCGCGCGCGACGCGGCGCACCTCGGGCAGCGCGGCGAACCAGCCGGCCGCGTCGTCGCCCGGACGCACCGCGTGCAGCGTCGCGCCGGCCAGCGGCGCCGGGCGGCGCGTGATCACGTGGCACTCGGCGCCGCGCGCGTGCATCTCGCGCACCCAGCGCTGCAGGTGCACGCTGTCGGCGTCGCCGACGAAGAGAAGCCGCGGCGCGCTCACGGTGCCGCCAGCGGGCCGGCCCACGCTTCGTAGTGCGCGCGCATCTGCGGGTGCGCGTCGAGCAGCGCGCGGTCGACGGTGCGCGTGTCGCCGACGACGCGCGCCGGCTGGCCCTCGACGATCGCGAAGTCGGGCACCTCGCCTGTGACGTGGCTGTAGGCCTTGACGAGCACGCCCTTGCCGAGCCGCGCGCCGGGGCCGATCACGCTGTGCGGGCCGATGAAGCAGTACGGCCCGAGCACCGTGGCCGCCTGCCGGTAACCCGGCGGCTGCGGGTGGCCGTAGAACGTGCGCCCGCCGATGCGCAGCGCGTGGTGCGTCGAGTGCGTCAGGATCGACACGTGGTTCGTGACCTGGCAGCCCTCGCCGATCTCGAGGCCGCCGGAGGCGTCGATCACGTTGAAGTGGCCGATGTAGACGTGGTCGCCGATCGCGAGCCGCTCGCGGCAGCCGATGTCGCTGTGCGTGCTCACGCGCGTGTGCGCGCGCCAGCGGCCATCGGCGCCGCGCCAGCCGTAGACCATGCGCGGCGCGACGAGGCGGCGCCACGCGGCGGCGAGGGTGTGCTTGAGGCTCACGGCGGCGATTGTCGGTCCGCGCGCATTGCCCACGGCGCGTGCCACGCCACGCCGGCCGCGCGTGCAAACTGCACCCACGCCACCGCGATCGCGAGCGCGTAGCTCAGGCTCGTGCTCGCCGCGGCGCCTTCGAGGCCCCAGCGTGGCACGGCCCACAGGCAGCCCAGCGTGTTGAGCGCGAGCGACAGCGCCGCGATGCGTGCGGCCCACTGCGGCTGGCCGAGGTGGTTCGTGAAGAACGCCGACATCGCCGACGCCGTCGCGTACAGCACGACACCGGGCAGCAGCAGCGCCAGCGGGCGCAACGCGTCGGCGTAGGCGGCGCCGACGAGCAGTGGCAGCCATGCCCACGCCGCGACCCACAGCAGCGGCGCGGCCACCAGCGTGGCAGCCACGCCCCAGCCGGTGGCCTGCAGCGCGACGCGCGCGGCCTGGTCGCGGTCCGGCGCACCGATGCGCCGGTACGCCGCGGTGCTCAGCGCCGCCGACAGCAGCCACAGCAGCTCGGCGAGCTGCACCGCGACGGCGTAGACCCCGGTCGCGTCGAGCCCGCGCACGTGCTCGACGACGAACAGCGGCACGCGGTAGTTCAGCACCGCGACGACGTTGGCGGCACCCACCGCCGCGACGAAGCGCCACTCGTCGCGCAGCAGCGCCAGCGCCGGCCGCGGGGCCATCCCGGGCGACGGCGGGGCCTCGCGCAGCGACGCCGCGAGGCTGCCCAGGCCGACGAGCACGCGCGACGCGACCCACGCCGCGAGCACCTCGACCAGCGTGAGCGCACCGTGCCCGTCCCCCCGACTCGCGGCGGCCAGCCCGAGCGCAGCGAGCACGGCCAGCGGCAGCGCGACCTGCGGGGTGCTGAGCCGCACCATCTGGCCGCGGCCGAGCCACAGGCCGCTGGCCGTTGGCACGACGAGCAGCACGGGGGCGGCCAGCGCGAGCCAGCCGAGCTGCCCGTAAGGCGGCTGCGTCGCGATGCGCGATGCCGCGAACAGCGCCACCGCGGTGACCACGCCGATGGCCAGCGCGACGCGCAGCCACGCGCGCAGCAGCGGCGCCGGGTCGTCACCGCGGTGCGAGACGCCACGCGCCAGCGCGAGACCGAAGCCCGAGCAAAGCGCCAGCAGCGCCGATTCGACGGCGACGAACAGCGTGAATGCGCCCTGCACCTCGGGGCCCTGCCGCGCGACGGCGACGACGACGGCCAGCCCGAGCGCCACCGTCGCGATGCGCGACGCCAGGTGCACGGCGGCGCCCGGGACGAGACCGGCAAGCGACATCGGGCGGCGGGCGTTGCGGGCGGCAGGGGTGGCGACGGGGCGCGATTGTCCACGACCGTGCCGGGGCGGACGCCTAGAATTCGCGGCCCACCCCGGACCTGCCATGAACGACGACCGCCCCGCGCTGCCCGAGCTGACGCCCGACGAGAACAAGCTCATCGAACAGCGGCGCGAGAAACTGGCCGCGCTGCGCCGCCACGGGCCTGCGTTCCCGAACGACTTCAAACCCAGCCACGACGCCGCGGACCTGCAGCGCCGCTACGCGCAGGTGCCCAACGACGAGCTCGAGCCGCAGGGCGTGCGCGTGCGCGTGGCCGGCCGCATGATGCTCAAGCGCGTGATGGGCAAGGCCAGCTTCGCGACGCTGCAGGACGGCTCGATGGGCCCGACCGGCGGGCGGCTGCAGCTGTTCGTCAGCCGCGACGGCATCGGCGAGCTCGCCTACGAGGACTTCAAGCACTGGGACCTCGGCGACATCGTCGGCGCCGAGGGAGTGCTGTTTCGCACGCGCACCGGCGAACTCAGCGTGAAGGTCGAGCGGCTGCGCCTGCTCGTCAAGAGCCTGCGGCCGCTGCCGGACAAGTTCCACGGCATGACCGACCAGGAGCAGAAGTACCGCCAGCGCTACGTCGACCTGATCACCGACGAGCACGCGCGCGCGCGCTTCATCGCGCGCAGCAAGGCGATCGCGTCGATCCGCAACTTCATGCTCGAGCACGGCTTCCTCGAGGTCGAGACGCCGATGCTGCACCCGATCCCGGGTGGCGCCAACGCGCGGCCGTTCGTCACCCACCACAATGCGCTCGACCAGCCGATGTACCTGCGCATCGCGCCGGAGCTGTACCTGAAGCGCCTGCTCGTGGGCGGCTTTGAGCGCGTGTTCGAGATCAACCGCAACTTCCGCAACGAGGGGATCAGCATTCGCCACAACCCCGAGTTCACGATGATGGAGTTCTACGCGGCGTACTGGAACCACCGCGACCTGATGGACTTCACCGAGCAGCTGCTGCGCCACGCCGCGCGCCAGGCCACCGGCAGCGCCGTCGTCGACTACGGCGGCAAGCCGGTCGACCTCGATGCACCGTTTCGCCGCCTGACGGTGCGCGACGCGCTCGTCGAGTACGCGGGGCTGACGGCGGCCGAGGCGGCCGACGCCGGCGTGCTGCATGCGAAGCTGAAGGCGCTCGGCGAGGAGCCGCCGGCGCACTGGTCGCTCGCCGAGCTGCAGTTCGGCCTGTTCGAGGCCGCGGTCGAGCACCAGCTGTGGCAGCCGACCTTCATCGTCGACTACCCGGTCGAGGTCTCGCCGCTGGCGCGCGCGGCCGATCACGACCCGACGATCACCGAGCGCTTCGAGCTGTTCATCACCGGCCGCGAGATGGCCAACGGCTTCTCGGAGCTCAACGACGCCGAGGACCAGGCGGCACGCTTCGCCGCGCAGGCCGCGGCGAAGGCCGCCGGCGACGAGGAAGCGATGTACTACGACGCCGACTTCATCCGCGCGCTCGAGTACGGCATGCCGCCGGCCGGCGGCTGCGGCATCGGCATCGACCGCCTCGTGATGCTGCTGACCGACAGCCCGAGCATCCGCGACGTGATCCTCTTTCCGGCGCTGCGGCGCGAGGCGCCCGACGCCGCGTAGCGCGGCGACCACCGGCGCGAGGACGCGATGGGCGAGCGCCTCGAGGACCTGGCCGCGATCGAGCGCAGCTGCTGGCAGCAGCTCGAGCGCGCCG
Source organism: Calidifontimicrobium sp. SYSU G02091 (assembly GCF_022631395.1). Classification (NCBI taxonomy): domain Bacteria; kingdom Pseudomonadati; phylum Pseudomonadota; class Betaproteobacteria; order Burkholderiales; family Sphaerotilaceae; genus Azohydromonas; species Calidifontimicrobium sp. SYSU G02091. The sequence continues at coordinate 70,954 of NZ_JALBGB010000002.1, read as the reverse complement.
CGGCGCAGCGCGGCCACCCGTGGCGCACGATGGCGCTGGCCACCACCGACGGCGAGGCCGGCCACGTGCGCAGCGTGATCCTGCGCGAGGTCGACGCCGCCGCGCGCTGCCTGGTCTTCTACACCGACGTGCGTTCGCCGAAGGTGGCCCAGCTCACGGCGTACCCGCTGGGCACGCTGATGGCGTGGTCGGCCGAGCTCGGCTGGCAGGTGCGGCTGCGCTGCCGCTTCAGCGTCGACCACGGCGGGCTGGCCGCGTCGTCGCGCTGGGCGCGGCTGAAGCTCACGCCGGCGGCGCAGGACTACCTGTCGCCGCTGCCGCCGGGCACCGCACTCGGCGCCCGCAACGGTCCCGGCGTCGCGCGCGAGGCCTTCGCGCTCGTCGAAGCGCAGGTGCAGGCGATCGACTGGCTCGAACTGCACGCCGAAGGTCACCGCCGCGCCGTCTTCGACGACCGTGGCGCGCGCTGGGTGCAGCCCTGAGTGCGCCGCCGCACGCCCGCCGGGCGTGACTTCTTGGCGCTGCGGCCCGTGCCTTTCCCTGGCGAACCCTACAGCCCGCTGACGGCGTGACGAAGATGGCGGCCAAGCACCGGGTCCCCGCGGCTGCCGCCGGGGGGACGGAGCCGGTTCGTTCCCGCCGCCCGGCGGGCGTGACGACAGCGACAGGAATCGCGCGATGGCCGTCGATCCGATGCAGCACCCCGTCTTCGAGCGACTGACGTCGCCGGCGCAGGCCTTCGCGCGCCACGCCGTGCTGCACGAACTCGAGCAGCGCGTGCACGACGTGCCAGGCGCCGACCCGCTCGTGCGGCGCGTGCGCGCCTGCGTCGAGCGCGGCGTGCCGTACTTCGCGCCCGGCGACGCGCACTACCGCCACTGGGCGGCGCACGTCGCCGAGCTGTGGGCCGCGGTCGACGACCGGACCCCGCCGCGGGCCGCTCAGCCGTGACGGAACTGCGGTGCGCGCTTGGCGAGGAAGGCGTCCATGCCTTCCTTCTGGTCCTGCGTCGCGAACAGCGCGTGGAAGGCACGTCGCTCGAAGGCCAGGCCCTCGGCCAGCGGCGCCTCGAAGGCGCGGTTGACGCACTCCTTGGCCATCATCACCGCCGGCATGCCGAAGCCGCAGATCGTCGCGGCGGCGGCCAGTGCCTCGTCCATCAGCTTGTCGGCGGGCACGACGCGCGCGACGAGCCCGCTGCGCTCGGCCTCGACCGCGTCCATGAAGCGGCCGGTGAGCACCATGTCCATCGTCTTGGCCTTGCCGATCGCGCGCGGCAGGCGCTGCGTGCCGCCCGCGCCGGGGATGATGCCGAGCTTGATCTCGGGCTGGCCGAACTTGGCGCTGTCGGCAGCGATGATGAAGTCGCACATCATCGCCAGCTCGCAGCCGCCGCCGAGCGCGTAACCGGCCACCGCGGCGATGACCGGCTTGCGCACGCGTGTGATCGTCTCCCAGTTGCGGGTGATCACGTTGCCGCGGTACATGTCGATGAAGTCGAGCTTGGCCCACGCCGAGATGTCGGCGCCGGCGGCGAAGGCCTTCTCGCTGCCGGTCAGCACGATGCAGCCGACGCCGTCGTCGGCGTCGAACGCGAGCAGCGCGGCGCCGAGTTCGTCCATCAGCGCGTCGTTCAGCGCATTGAGCTGTTTCGGACGATGCAGGGTGATGACCGCCGTTTTCAGCGCACCGTCGCCGTGCAGGGTGGTCAGAATGTGTTCGTAGCTCATCGGGATTTCCAGGGGTTCGTGCCCGGCTGCACGCATCCACTATACGTGCCCCGCGCCGCCGCCCGCCGCCGCGCGCGCCGCGGCCATCGTCACTGACCGAGGTACCGCTCGATGCCCACCGTCTACCGCAAGACCGCCAAAGGCCAGGCCGAGATCGCCACGCGCACGCACCACCTGCCGCCGCGCCTGCGGCAGGCGCTGATCCTCGTCGACGGCAAGCGCAGCGACGACGAGCTCAAGCGCATGCTGCCGCAGGGCGACGAGGCGCTGCGCGCGCTGATCGACGACGGCTTCGTCGAGCCGGTCGGCGTCACCGCGGTGCCGGTGGCCGCAGCGGCCGCCGTGCCGGCCGCGGCCAGCGCGCCGGCGCCGAAGCCCCAGGCGCCGCTGCCCGCGTTCGGTGACCAGCTCAAGCGCGAGATCGTGCGCAGCCTCAACGACCTGCTCGGCCCGCTGGCCGAGGGCCTGGCGCTCAAGGTCGAGCGCGCGCGCAACCCCGACGAGCTGCGCGCGATCGTCGAGCAGGCGCACCGCGTGATCCGCGACATGCGCGGTGCCTTCCAGGCCACCGCGTTCGCCGACCGCTTCCTCAGCAGCGAGACGACCTGACGCCGCCGGTCGGCGCGGCGGTCAGCGCGCCGCCTGCTGCGGCAGCCCCGACAGCAGCAGGTCGACGTAGGTCTCGGCGTCCTGGCGGATGTGGATGCGCACCGGCAGGTACTGCAGCGTCGGCGCGATCCAGACCTCGGCGTGCAGGTCGCGCCCCGAGCGCGACGGCGTCTCGCGCGACGGCCGCACGTGCACCGCGGCGACGCCGCCCACCGGCGTGTCGACGCGGTCGTCGCCGACCACCTCGTAGCGCCAGCGCTCGAGCCGGCGTGGCAGCGCCAGAGGGAACTCGACGACCTGCCCCGCGCGCAGCCGCTCGGGCTGCAGCGTGAACAGCCACGTCAGCTGCACGAACTGGCTCGCGGTGTCCTGCATGCCGGCCATCGCCGGCGCCGTGCGCCCGTCGGCCAGCTGCACCGGGTCGGTGTCGAGCCGCAGCGTTCGCTGGCGCGGCGGGCCGAGGCCGACTTGCGTGACCTCGTCGTAGCGGCGCGGGCGCAGGCCGTCGGCGGTCAGCTCGCCGTCGCTGACCATGCGCCGCGACAGCAGTGGCGCGAACGACGGCCCGACCGAGACCTCGAGCAGGACCTGGTAGCGCTCGCCGTCGCGCCGCCACTGCACCTCGGCCTGGCCGTAGACCTCGCCGCGGTACCAGCCGCTGAGCGTGTATTGCAGGCGCGTCGACGGCGGCCACTCGAACGCGCTCGCCGCGGCGTCGCTCGCGGCGGCTTCGGCGGCGGGCGGCACGTCGGGTTGCGCGGCGTGCGCCATGTCCGTCTGCACGGGGTCGGCCCGCGCCTCCCCGGCCGGTGCCGCCTCCGTGACCGCCTGCTGCAGGTCGGGCTCGCGCTGCGCGTCCGTGTCTGGCGCCGCGGCCCCGGCCGCGTCGGAGGCGGCTTGCGCCACCGCGTCGGCCACCGCCGAGGCGGCCACAGCCGGCGGCGGCGCGGCGGCTGCGCGGGGCTGGCGCCGCGGGCGCGATGCGGCGGGCGGGGACGGCGGGGCGGCCGGCTGCAGTTCGCGCACGAAGCTGACTTCGATCGGTGGCGGCAGCGCGCCGGCGCTGCGGGCGGCGTCGAGGCCGGCCGCCAGCCGCTGCGACACCCCCAGGTGCACCGCCGCGACGGCGGCCAGCAGCAGTGCCGCGGCGGCGCGGCGCCAACGCGAGCGCCGGGGCGCGGTGGCGGTCAGGGGCGCAGCCATGCGCGGCGCAGCGCCGCCGCGGCGGCCGGCGCCTGCGCGTCGAGCGTGATCTGCACCGGGCGCGGCGGCTGCGCCGGCCACTGCACGTCGACGCGGCGCACCCGCTGGTCGCGCACCAGCAGCAGCTCGAAGCGCGCCCCCGGCGCGACCCACGCCTGCGCGTCGTCGAGGCGGCGCACGCGCCAGCCGTCGACGGCGATCAGTTCGTCGCCGGCGGCCACGCCGGCGCGCTCGGCGGCGCTGCCGCGCAGCACCGTCTTGACCTGCACGCCGCTGACCGGCCCTTCGCTGACGCGCAGCCCCAGCGCGGCGGCCAGCCCGGGCGCCGACGCCTCGGGCGCCAGCGTGACGCCGAAGCGCGCGAGCAGCGGCGCGAGCGGCAGGTCGTCGGTGCCGTGCACCCAGTGGTGCAGGTCGTCGGCGATCGCTTCGCCGGCCTGCGCGCGCACGGCGTCGATGATGTCGGCTTCGCCGATCGCGCCGCCGCCGCTGCGCTGCCACAGCCGGCGCATCAGGTCGTCGAGGCTGCCGTGGCCGCCGGCGCGCAGCGCCAGGTCGAGCGCGAGCGCGACGAGCGCGCCTTTCGTGTAGTAGCTCACCGTCGCGTTGGGCGTGTTCTCGTCGCAGCGGTAGTACTTGACCCAGGCGTCGAAGCTGGCCTGCGCGACGCTTTGCACCGTGCGCCCCGGCGTGCCGAGCACGCCGTTGACCGTCTTGGCGAGCAGCTTCAGGTAGCGCGCCTCGTCGATCAGCCCGGCGCGCACCAGCACGAGGTCGTCGTAGTACGACGTGAAGCCCTCGAAGAACCACAGCAGTGACGTGTAGTTCTCGCGCGCGTAGTCCAGGCGCGCGAACTCGGCCGGGCGCAGCCGCTTGACGTTCCAGGTGTGGAAGTACTCGTGACTGATCAGCCCGAGCAGGTTGACGTAGCCGTCGGCGGGGCCGTTGCCGGACGGGGCGTCCTTGCGCGGCAGGTCGCGCCGCGACGCGATCAGCGCCGTGCTCGCGCGGTGCTCGAGCCCGCCGTAGCCGTCCTCGGTCGCGTGCAGCATGAAGACGTAGCGCGTGAACGGCACGTCGCGCCGGCGCCGGCCGTGCCACAGCGCGATCTGGGCCTCGCAGATCTTCTTCACGTCGGCGAGCAGCCGCTCGCCGTCGAACCCGGGCCACGCGCCGGTGACGACGAACTCGTGCGGCACGCCCGCAGCGTCGAAGCGCCCGTGCCAGAAGCGCCCGAGCGTGAACGGGTGGTCGACGAACTCGTGGTAGTCCACGGCGGTCCAGGCGCGGGCCTTGCCCGGCTGCGCCGGCATCGCGGTGGCCACCTGCCAGCCGCGCGGCAGCGCGCCCAGCGTCAGCGTGTGCGGCTCGTCCTCGCGCCCCTCGACGCGCAGGCACACGCTGGTGCCGTTGAAGAAGCCGCGCTCGGCATCGAGAAAGGCCGCGCGCACCGACGTGTCGAACGCGTAGACGAGGTAGGTCACGACGAGCGCGCCGCGCCCGTCGCAGGCGGCCTGCCAAGTCGCCTTGTCGAGCTGCGTCAGCGCCACTGCGCGCGTGCCCTGGCGGGCCTCGAGGGCCGACAGGTGGCGCGCGAACTCGCGCACGAGGTAGCTGCCCGGGATCCACACCGGCAGGCTCAGCCGCTGCAGCGGCGCCGGGCGCGGCACCGTCAGCGTCACGCGCCACAGGTGCGCGTGGGCGTCGGCGATCTCGACGTGGTAGGCGATCGTCACGCGCCCCCCCAGCCACCGGCGGCTGCCGCCGCGGCGGCGCAGCACGCCGCGGCCACCGCGCTCAGGTGCAGGCGCAGCGGCAGCCAGCGCTGCAGTCCCAGCCGCGGGTAGACGCGGCGGTCGACGGCGTAGCAGACGACGAGCATCGCCGCCAGCAGCGCCAGCGCCGCCGTGCTCGGCAGCAGCAGCGCCGGCCATGCGACCAGCGATGGCACGATGCCCCAGGCGAAGCGCGCCGGCTCGTCGCGCACGAAGCCCAGGCCCCAGTGGATGCCACCGAGGAACGAGACGATCACGGCCGCGTACGCCGCCAGCGACGCGGCGCCGGCCGCGCCGATCTCGCCGCCGGCCCATGCCGCCGCGGCGCCGGCGACGAAGGGCAGCAGCCCGGCATAGCCGAGCCAGCGCGACGCCGCGGGCGTCACGGTCGGGGAGCACGAAGGGGTGGCCGCCATGGCGGCGCATTGTGGCCGCAGCGGCGGCGGCGTGCCGGCGCGGCGCGCGGAGCCGCTGCAGCGGCGTCAGGACTTGCTGCGCGCGGCGAGCTGCTTTTCGACCTCGGCGGCGGGCAGCGCGCCGGGCGAGCGCGTGCCGTCCTCGTAGACGATGGCCGGCGTGCCCTGGATGCGGTGCTTCTGGCCGAGCGCGAGGTTGCGCTGCAGCACCGCGTCGTCGCACTTGCCGCTGACCTTCGGCGGCGCGACGCCGTCGATCATCCAGTCGCGCCAGGCCTTCATCGGGTCCTTCGCGCACCAGATCGCGCGCGACTTCTCGGTCGAGTCGGCGCCGAGGATCGGGTACAGGAAGGTGTAGATCGTGACGTCCTTGACGTTGAGCAGGTCACGCTCGAAGCGCTTGCAGAAGCCGCAGTTCGGGTCGGCGAACACGACGAGCTTGCGCGCGCCGCTGCCCTGCTTGACGACCATCGCATCCTTCAGCGGCAGCGTCGCGAAGTCGATCGCGGTGAGCTTGTTGATGCGCTCCTCGGTCAGGTTGGTGCGCGTGCGCGTGTCGAAGATCGCGCCCTGCACGACGAAGTCGCCGCGCTCGTCGGTGTACAGCACGTCGTTGCCGATGCGCACCTCCCACAGCCCGGGCACCGGCGTCTTCGTGACCTCGTCGATCTTGGGCAGCTGCGGCAGCCGCTCGGCGAGGTTCTTGCGGATCACCGCCTCCTGCGCCGAGGCAGTGGCCGCGATCGCGGCGAGCAGCAGCACGGCGCCGAGGCGCGGCAGGGACGGCTTCATCGGGACTTCCTTCAGGTGGCCAGCGCGCGGGCGGCGAGCCAGCGCTTGAGCGGGGTCAGATGATCCACCAGACCCAGCCCGCGGTTGCGCAGTTCCCTCGCGCCGGGCAGGTCGGATGCGAACAAGTGCAGCAAACCGTCGGTCACGAGCGCCATCTCGGCGGTCGGCGCGGCGCGCTCGCGCGCGTAGCGCGCCAGCACGCGCTCGTCGCCGGGCGGGCGCCACGGCTCGCGCTGCGCGAGCACGCGCGCCAGGCACGCGACGTCGCCCAGCCCGAGGTTCAGCCCCTGGCCGGCCAGCGGGTGCACGACGTGCGCCGCGTCGCCGACCAGCACCCAGCCGGGGCCGGCCACGCGCTGCGCGCGCCCGAGCATCAGCGGCCAGCCGGCGCGCGCGCCGCCGGCGGCCAGCGTCAGTTCGCCGGCGGCGCCGCTGGTGGCGTTGGCCAGCGCGTCCTCGAAGGTGGCCGCGTCGGCGGCGAGCAGCTCGCGCGCGCGCTCGTCGGGCAGCGACCACACGAGGCCGTAGCCGTATCCGCGCGCGACGCCGTCGAACGGCAGCAGCGCGAGCACGTCGGGCGCGCGGAACCATTGCCGCGCGACGCCGCCGTGCGGCTGCGAGGCCACCAGCCGTGCCGCGACCGCGGTCTGCCCGTAGCGGTGCGCGACGAAGTCGGCGCCGAGCCGCTCGCGTGCGCGCGAGTGCCTGCCGTCGCACCAGGCGTGCAGCGGCGCGTCGACCGTGACGTCGGCGTCGAGCACGTGCACGCGCGGTGCGAAGCGCACCGCGTCGGCCAGCGTGGCTTCGAGCGCCGCCGCGTCGACGATGTGCGCGAGCTGCTCGACGTGCTGCTGCCACGCCGAGAACTCGAGCGCACCACCGGCCGCGTCACCGTGGATGCGCATCTCGAGCACGGGGGTGGCGGCGTCGGGCGGCAGCTGGGCCCACACGCGCACGCGCTGCAGCAGCGCGACCGACGCGGCGTTGAGCGCGTAGGTGCGCAAGTCGGGACCGCTGGCGGCCGGTGCCGCCGTCAGCAGTGCGACGTCGAAGCCGCGCGACGCCAGCTCGAGCGCCAGCGAGCGCCCGACGATGCCGGCGCCGTGGATCGCGACGTCGCAACGGAGCATCGCGGCATTGTAGGCAGCGGCTTTGCCCCCGGCGGCGCCCGGCGCGCCTTCCGGCCGCCGGGGGCAGTTGCCGGGGAAGGGGACAATGACGCGACCTGGATCGCCTGCGGAGTCCGCCGATGCTGCGCACCCTGAAGGACTTGTTCGACGCGCTGCTGCCGCCGCAGGGCGGCGCCGCGCCGGCCGACGACGAGCACCCGCTGCAGCTGGCCACCGCGGTGCTGCTCGTCGAGGTGCTGCGCGCCGACGCGCGGTTCGGCGCCGCCGAGCGGCGTGCCGTCGTCGACGCGCTGAAGGAGAAGTTCGCGCTCGCCGACGACGAGGTCGAGCGCCTGTTCGAGCTGGCCGAGCAGGCGGTGCGCGATGCGAGCGACTACTTCCGCTTCACGTCGCGCATCAACGAGGGCTTCGACATGGCGCGCAAGGTGCGCATCATCGAGCTGATGTGGCGCGTGGCCTACGCCGACGGGTGCCTGAGCGCGCACGAGCAGCACGTGATGTGGCGCATCGCCGACCTGCTGCACGTGCCGCACGGCGCCTACGTCCACGCCAAGATGCGCGCGCGCGACGCGATGGTCGCCGGCGGCGCCGCCCCGGTCGATGGTTGACGACCCGTTCGATCTGCAGCGCTTCGTCGACGCGCAGGCGCCGCTGTGGCAGCGTGTCGAGGCCGAGCTCGCCGCCGGCCGCAAGGCGAGCCACTGGATGTGGTTCGTGTTCCCGCAGCTGCGCGGGCTCGGCACGAGCGCGATGGCGCAGCGCTACGGCATCGGCTCGCTGGCCGAGGCGCGCGCCTACGCGGCGCACCCGCTGCTCGGCGCGCGGCTGCGTCGCGCCACGGCGCTGATGCTCGCCGTGCCGGGCAAGACGGTGCACGAAATCCTAGGGGCACCCGACGACGTCAAGTTCTGCTCGTCGATGACGCTGTTCGCGCACGCCGTGCCCGACGAGCCGCTATTCCGCGCCGCGCTCGAGCGCTTCTTCGACGGCGTCGAGGACGAGCGCACGCTGCAGCGGCTGTAGCGTCCGCACCAGGCCCTACCATCGCCGCCCATGGACGAGGTCGCTGCTCGCGAAGTGGTGCTCGTGCGCGCGATCGAGCGCGCCGAGCCCGAACTCGACGGCTGGACCGCCGCCGACCGCGCGTGGGCCACGCGCGTGGCCGCCGAGACGGTCGGTGCGCAGGCCAGCGACGCGGCCTTCGTCGCCGCGCGCGCGCACGCGGCGCTGCAGCGGCTGCTGCCGCGCGACCGGCCCGCGAGCGCGGCGGTGTGGCGCTGGCTGCAGCGCCCACTGTGGCGCCCTGCGGCGGTGGCCGCGGCCGTCGCGGTGGGGCTGCTGGCTGGCGTCGTCGTCGACCGCGTCGGCGGCAGCCAGCACGTCAACCTGCTCGCGCCGCCGGTGTGGGGGCTGCTGGCGTGGAACCTCGCGGTGTTCGTCGCGCTCGCGTGGCGCGCGCTTGTGGGCCTCGTGCGCCGGCGTGCGCCGGCGCCGGGGCCGATCGCCGCGCTCGTGCGCCGCGCGGTGCAGCGCAGCGCCGACGCCACGGCACCGCGCGGGCTGGCCGAGCTCGGACTCGCGCGGCTGTGGCCGGCCTATGCCGCCGACTGGGTGCAGGCCAGCGCGCCGCTGGCGGCCGCGCGCGCCGCCGCGCTGCTGCACGCCGGCGCCGCGGCGCTGGCCGTCGGCCTGATCGCCGGGCTGTACCTGCGCGGGCTGGTGCTCGACTACCGCGCCGGCTGGCAGAGCACCTTCCTCGAGCCGGCCGCGGTGCACGCAGTGCTGGCGACGCTGCTCGCGCCGGCGTCGGCGCTGTCGGGCATCGCGCTGCCCGATGTCGCCGGCATCGCCGCGCTGCGTGTCGGCCCCGACGGCGCCGGCGGCGGCCCGGCCGCGCCGTGGATCCACCTCTACGCATGGACGCTCGCGCTGGCCGTCGTCGTGCCGCGCGCGCTGCTGGCTGCCGTCGCGCTCGCGCGTGCGGCGCGGGGGTCGCGCCGCTTCCCGCTGCCGCTCGGCGAGCCGTACTTCCAGCGAATGCTGCGCCCGCGGCGCGACGGCCCGGCGCGCGTCGTCGTGTGGCCGCACGCGCGTGCGCCGTCGGCGGCGGCGACGCTGGCGCTGCGCGAGACCTGCGCGCGGCTGTGGGGCGACGCGGTGCAGCTCGACCTGCGCGCGCCGGTGGCGCACGGCGACGAGGACCACGTCGCCGCGCCGCCCGCCGCCGACGCCGCGATCGTGCTGTGCGAGATGGGCGCCACCCCCGAGGCCGAGCAGCACGGCCGCCTGCTGCGCGCGCTGGCCGCCGCGCTGCCGGCCGGCGTGCCGCTGGTGCTCGTCGTCGACGAAGGGCCGTTTCGCGCGCGCTTCGCCGGGCTCGACGAGCGCCTCGCGCAGCGGCGCGCGGCGTGGGCCGCGCTCGCGCGCGCGTTCGGCACCGCGGCCGTGTTCGTCGACCTCGAGCAGCCCGACGTGGCCACGGCCGAGCAGCTGCTGCAGGCCGCGCTCGAGCGTCCGGTGCAGCGCGACGCTGCGCTCGCCGCCCTGCCATGAGCGACGCTGCCGGCACGATCACGCTGAGCCTGATCGCGCACACCAACGTCGGCAAGACGACGCTGGCGCGCACGCTGCTCGGCCGCGACATCGGCGAAGTGCGCGACGCGCCGCACGTGACCGAGTTCGCCGAGGTGCACCCGCTGCTGACCACCGACGCCGGCGACGTCCTGCAACTCGCCGACACGCCGGGCTTCGGCGACAGCGTGCGCCTGGCGCGCCGGCTGCGCCAGGCCGACAGCCCGCTCGGCTGGTTCCTCGCCGAGGTGTGGGACCGCTTCACCGACCGCGCGTTCTGGGCCAGCCAGCAGGCGCTGCGGCACGTGCGCGACACGACCGACGTCGTGCTGTACCTCGTCAATGCGGCCGAGTCGCCCGAGGCGGCCGGCTACGTCGACGCCGAGATGGAACTGCTCGGCTGGATCGGCAAGCCGGTGGTCGTGCTGCTCAACCAGCTCGGCGCGCCGCGCGATGCCGCACACGAGGCGGCCGAGGTCGAGCGCTGGCGGCGGCACCTCGCCGCGCAGCCGCTCGTCACGCGCGTGCTGCCGCTCGACGCGTTCGCGCGCTGCTGGGTGCAGGAAGGCGTGCTGCTGGCTGCCGTCGAGGCAGCGCTGCCACCGCCGCAGCGCCCGGCGATGGCGCGGCTGCGCGCGGCGTGGCAGGCGCGTCGCGAGGCCACGTTCGACGCCAGCATGCAGGTGCTGGCCGCGGGGCTGGCGCGCATCGCGCTGGCGCGCGTGGCGGTCGGCGAAGGCACGGGGCTGGTCGCGCAGCTGCGCACGCAGGTGCGCGAGCTCGGCAGCCGGCTGCGCGCCGGCGGCGAGGCCGGCCCGCTCGCCGTGGCGCAGCAGCAGCTCGCCGAGGCGCTGGACCGCGAGGTGCGCGACGGCACCGCGCGCCTGATCGCGCTGCATGGCCTCGAGGGCGACGCCGAAGGCGAGATCCTGCAGCGCCTGGCCACGCACTACGACGTGCGGCTGCGCGTCGACGAGGCCCAGGCCGCGGTGCTCGGCGGCGTCGTCACCGGCGCGCTCGCGGGCCTGAAGGCCGACCTCGCGACCGGCGGGCTGACGCTGGGTGGCGGGCTGCTGGCCGGCTCGCTGCTCGGCGCGCTGGGCGCCGCCGGCGCCGCGCGGCTGGCCAACCTCGTGCGCGGCACCGAACGCTCGTGGCTCGGCTGGCGTGCCGAGGTGCTCGACGGCCTGGTCGACGCGTCGCTGCTGCGCTACCTCGCGGTCGCACACTTCGGCCGCGGGCGGGGCCAGTGGCGCGAAGGCGAGACGCCGCCGCACTGGCCCGCCGCGGTGCGCGAGGCGCTGGCGCCGCAGCGCGAGGCGCTGGCGGCCCTGTGGGCGCAGCGCCCCGAGGGTGAGCGCATCGAGCCGTCGCAGGTCGAGGCGCTGGCTGCGGCGCTGCAGCCACTGCTGGCCGCCGCGGCCCGCGATGTCTTGCGGCGGCTGTATCCTGTCGCACTGCAGCAAGAGACCTCGGCGTGAACATCATCATCATCGGCGCCGGCCGCGTCGGCGAGAGCGTGGCCGAGAGCCTGGTGTCGGAGAACAACGACATCACCGTCGTCGACACCGATCCGCAGCGGCTGCACGCGCTGCAGGACCGGCTGGACCTGCGCGGCGTGCCCGGCAACGGCATCCAGCCGTCGGTGCTGCGCGAGGCGGGCATCGAGGACTGCGACATGCTGATCGCGTGCGCGCCGATGGACGAGACCAACCTCGTCGTCTGCAAGGTCGCGCACGACCTGTTCAACGTGCCGACGACGATCGCGCGGCTGCGCTCGCCCGAGTTCGTCGGCGACATGCCGCTGCTGAGCAAGGAGTCGGGCTTCGCCGTCGACCAGGTGATCTGCCCCGAGCAGTCGGTCACGGCCTACATCCGCAAGCTCATCGAGTACCCCGAGGCGCTGCAGGTGCTCGAGTTCGCGCACGGCGTCGTCAGCCTGATCGCGGTGCGCGCGGTGGCCGGCGGGCCGCTGGTGCGCCACGCGCTGGCCGAGATTCCGCAGCTCGTGCCCGACACGCCGATGCGCATCGTCGCGATCTACCGCGGCAACGAGCGCGTGCCGGCGGTGGGCAGCGCGCGCATCGAGCCCGACGACGAGGTGTTCGTGCTCGCCGCGACGAAGCACATCCGCCGCGTGCTCGGCGCGCTGCGCCAGATGGACCGCCCGGTGCGCCGCGTGATGATCGCCGGCGGCGGCAAGGTGGGGCTGCGCCTGGCGCGCGAGATTCACGCCAAGCACGAGGTCAAGATCATCGAGACCGACCGCCGCCGCTGCGACTACCTCGCGACCCAGCTGCCCCCGGGCGTGCTCGTGCTCAACGCCGACTCGACCGACGAGGACGTGATGGAGAGCGAGAACGTGCGCGAGATGGACCTGTTCATCGCGATCACGAGCGACGACGAGGACAACATCATGTCGTGCCTGCTCGCCAAGCGCCTGGGCGCGCGGCGCGTGCTCGCGCTGATCAACCGGCGCGCCTACGCCGACCTCGTGCAGGGCACCGCGATCGACATCGCGATCTCGCCGGCACAGACGGTCATCGGCGAGCTGCTCGCGTTCGTGCGCCGTGGCGACGTCGAGGCGGTGCACAGCCTGCGCCGCGGCGCGAGCGAGGCGCTCGAGGCGATCGCGCGCGGCGACCGCCGCACCTCGCGCGTCGTCGGCCGGCGCATCGAGGAACTCGCGCTGCCGCGCGGCGCCGAGATCGGCGCGATCGTGCGCGGCGGTGAGGAGGAGGGCACCGAGCCCGAGGTCATCATGCCGCACCACGACACGGTGATCCAGGCCAACGACCACGTCATCGTGTTCATGCCGCGCAAGCGCATGGTGCGCGAGGTCGAGAAGCTGTTCCAGGTGGGGGCGACATTCTTCTGATCGAGACGTTGCTGCCGGTCCTGGGGCTGCTCGGGATCATCCTGGCGGTGTTCGGGCTGAGCTTCGCCGTGCCGCTGGGCGTGTCGCTGGCCGTCGGCGACGGCGCGCACCGGGCGTTCGGCGCCGAGATGGTGCTGACGATCGCCGTCGGCGCCACGCTGTGGGCGCTCGCGCGGCGCTTCCGCCGCGAGCTGCAGGCGCGCGACGGCGTGCTGCTCGTCGTGCTCGCGTGGAGCCTGCTGCCGGTGTTCGCCGCGATCCCGCTGCAGGCCTACTTCGACAGTGTCGGGCGGCCGATCAGCTGGACCGACGCCTACTTCGAGGCGGTGTCGGGGCTGACGACCACCGGCGCGACGGTGTTCTCCGGGCTCGACGACCTGCCCGCGTCGATCAACGTCTGGCGCACGTTCCTGCAGTGGCTGGGCGGCCTCGGCATCCTGATCCTCGCGGTGGCGATCCTGCCGATGCTCGGCGTCGGCGGCAGCCAGCTGTTCCGCGCCGAGGCCGCCGGCCCGCTGAAGGACACCAAGCTCACCCCGCGCATCACCGAGACCGCCAAGGGCCTGTGGACCGTCTACGCGGTGCTGTCGCTGGCGTGCGTGACGGCGTACTGGGCCGGCGGCATGGAGCCGCTGGACGCGTGGCAGCACATGTTCTCCACCGTCAGTCTCGGCGGCCTGTCGTCGCACGACGCGAGCTTCGCCTACTTCGACTCGCCGCTGCTCGAGGCGATCGCGGTCGTGTTCATGCTCGTGTGCAGCTGCAACTTCGCGGTGTACTTCCTCGCGGTGCGCAAGCGCTCGGTGTGGGTCCCGCTGCGCGACCCCGAGACGCAGGCCACGCTGGCGGTGATGATCGGCAGCGTGCTGCTCGTCACCGCGGTGCTGGTGTGGCGCCACACCTACGACGACGCGCTCACCGCGCTGCGCCACGCCGCGTTCAACGTCGTCTCCGTGGCCTCGACGACCGGTTACGCGACGACCGACTACCTGCAGTGGCCGGTGTTCCCGCCGATCCTGATGCTGCTGCTGTCGGGCATGGCCACCAGCGCCGGCTCGACCGGCTGCGGCATCAAGATGATCCGCGTGCTGCTGCTCGTCAAGCAGACGCGGCGCGAGCTCACGCGGCTGATCCACCCGCGCGCGGTGCGCCCGGTGACGATCGGCGGCGCGCCGGTGGGCAACGACGTGATCTTCGCGGTGCTCGGCTACATGCTCGTCTACGGCGTTACGCTGATCGGCTTCATCATGCTGCTGCTGCTCAGCGAGATGTCGTTCGACGAGGCGGTCGGCGCCGCGGTGGCCTCGGTGCACTGCATGGGCCCGGGGCTGGGCTCGACCGGTCCGGCGGGCAACTACGGCCATCTGACCGATTTCCAGAAGTGGGTGCTGACGCTGGCGATGCTGGTCGGCCGCGTCGAGCTGCTGTCGTTCATGGTCCTGTTCACGCGCCAGTTCTGGCGCAAGTAGCGCCACGGCGGGGAGAAGAGCGATGAAGTGGATGCGTTTCGTGCACGCCGGCCGCGCCGGCTTCGGGACGCTCGAAGCCGACGCCGTGCACGTGCACGAAGGCTCGATGTTCGACGCGCCGCGCCCGACCGGCGAGCGCGTGCCGCTGGCCGACGTCGAGTGGCTGCCGCCGGTGCGCCCGGGCAAGGTCGTCGGGCTGTGGAACAACTTCCGCGCCGCGGCCGAGAAGAACGGCTGGGCCGCGCCCGCCGAGCCGCTGTACTTCCTCAAGTCGCCCGGCAGCGTCACGGCGCACGGGCGACCGATCCCGGTGCCGGCGTCGTACGACGGCCGCGTGGCCTACGAGGGCGAGCTCGCCGTCGTGATCGGCCGCAGCGCGCGCGCCGTCGCGCCGGCCGACGCCGCCGCGCACGTGTTCGGCTACACCTGCGCCAACGACGTCACCGCGCTCGAGCTGCTGCACCGCGACGCGTCGTTCGCGCAGTGGACGCGCGCGAAGAGCTTCGACGGCTTCTGCCCGCTCGGGCCCGTGATCGCCACCGACTTCGACCCCGCCGGCGCCGTGCTGCGCACGCTGGTCGGCGGCCGCGAGCGGCAGCACTACCCGCTGGCCGACATGTTCTTCGCGCCGCTCGAGCTGGTGTCGCGCATCTCGCACGACATGACGCTCGAGCCGGGCGACGTGATCCTGTGCGGCACGTCGCTCGGTGTGCTGCCGATGCGGCCGGGCACGCAGGTCGAGGTCGTCGTCGACGGCATCGGCACGCTGGCCAACGTGTACGGCTGAGGTGCCGCCGGCCGGCGCCTTGCCGCGTCCGGGCACCCCCTCGACGCCCCCGCGAGCCGACGATGTCGACCACCGTGATGTTCATCGGGCTGACGGTCTTCGTCGCCCACTTCCTCGCGCTGGTGTTCCGGCGCACGCAGGTGCCCGACGTCCTCGTGCTCGTGCTGGCCGGCATCGTGCTCGGACCGGTGACGGGGCTCGTCACGCCGGCCGACTTCGGCAAGGTCGGTCCGATCATCGCGACGATCGCGCTCGTCGTGATCCTGTTCGAGAGCGGCACCGCGCTCGACGTCGACACGCTGCAGCGCTCGCTGGGCACGACCGGCGCGCTGACGATCGGCTCGTTCGTGCTGACGGCGGCCGTCGTCACGGCCACCGGCATCGCGGCCTTCGGGCTCGAGCCGCTGCCGGCGCTGATGCTCGGCGTCACCCTGGGTGGCACCGCGTCGGCGGTCGTGATCCCGATGGTCGCGACGTTGCGGCTGGCGGTCAAGCCGGCCACCGTGCTCGTGCTCGAGTCGGCGCTGACCGACGTGCTGTGCATCGTCGGCGTGTTCGCGCTGCTGCAGTGGGCCGCCGAGGGCCAGCTCGACGCCGGGCGGGTCGCCGGCGCCGTGCTCGCCGCGCTCGTGTTCGCCGTCGTGATCGGCATCGCCGGCGGCATCGGCTGGCTGTTCGTGCTCGGCCGCGTGCGCGGCTTCCCGAACACGATCTCGTCGACGCTGGCCTACGTGTTCATCGTCTACGGCCTCACGGAGTACGTCGGCTTCTCGGGCGCGATCGCCGCGCTGAGCCTGGGCGTCACGCTCGGCAACGTGCACCGCTTCGGCCTCGAGCGCATCGCCGGGCGCGGCACGCGCATCGAGGCGCTGAGCGCCGAGGACCTGAACTTCTTCCGCGAGGCCGTGTTCCTGCTGAAGACCTACTTCTTCGTCTACCTCGGCATCTCGATCCGCTTCGCCGACGCCGACGTCGCACTCGTCGTCGTGGCGATGATCGTCGTGGTGTTCGTGCTGCGCACGCTGCTCGTGCGCGTCGTGTTCCGCGCGCCCGAGTTCGGCCTGCGCGACGCCGCGGTGGCGTCGATGATGGCGCCCAAGGGCCTGGCCGCCGCGGTGCTCGCGACGCTGCCGCTCGAGCAGGGCGTGCCCGGCGGCGAGACGATCCGCGACGTGGCCTACCTCGCGGTGCTGATCAGCATCGCGCTGACGGCGCTGCTCGTCGTCGTGCTGCCGTGGTCGCCGGTCACGCGGCTGTACGGTGCCGTGCTCGGCAAACCGGTGCCGTCCGGGCCGGCGCCGGGCGCCGGGCCCGCCCAGGGCGACGACGGCGCACGCTGAGCGCGGCCGCCGTCACAGCCGCCACAGCCGGTCGTGGCGGTCGACGAGCCGCACGAGCGCGTCGAACACGTCCTGCCCCATCGCCTCGCGGCCGTAGTGCGCGTGCGCGTCGATCGCGCAGCGGCGCTGCACGTCGTCGGGGATCGCGATCGCGGGGCCGAGTGCCGCGCCGGCGATCTGCACCTCGCACGCGCGCTGCATCAGCCACAGCGTGTAGAACGCCTTCGGCAGCGTCTCGCCCCACGCGAGCAGGCCGTGGTTGCGCAGGATCAGCGCCGGCTTCGGCGGGTCGCCCAGGCTCGCGAGCAGGCGCGGGCCCTCGTCGGCGTGCACCGTGATGCCCTCGAAGTCGTGGTACGCGATGCGCCCGCCGAGCTGCGCGGCGTAGAAGTTCGTGATCTGCAGGCCCGTCTGTGACGAGGCCACTGCCATGCCGGCGGTCGTGTGCGTGTGCATCACGCAGTGCGCGGCGTCGATCGCGCGGTGGATCGTCGCGTGCGGCATCACGCCGGCCGGGTTCACCGGCCACTCGGTCTTCGACAGCACGGTGCCGTCGACGTCGACCTTGATCAGGTTCGACGCGCGCACCTCGCGGTAGTGCAGCCCGAACGGGTTGATCAGGAAGTGCCGCGGCTCGCCGGGCACGCGCAGCGAGATGTGGTTGAAGATCAGCTCGGTCCAGCCGAGCAGGTCGAACACGCGGTAGCAGGCGGCGAGCTGCTGGCGCGCCTTCCACTCGGCGTCGCTGCAGCCGGGGATCGGGATCGTCGTCATCGCTCGATTCTCGCCGGTCCGCGCGCCGCCGACCCGCGCTCAGGCGCCGGCGAGGCGCGTTGCGACGCTGCGCGCCATCAGCGCCACGGCCTCCGCCTGCCGGTGCGTGCCGGTCTTGGCGAGGATGCGCTTGAGGTGCGAGCGCACCGTGGCCACGCCGATGTCCATGCCGGCGGCGATGTCGTCGAGCGCGTGCCCCTGCGCGAGCGCAGCGGCGACGAGGCCTTCGGTGCGCGTCAGGCCGAACAGGTCGCACAGGCGCGACACCGCGATCGGCGCCTGCGGGTCGCGGATGAAGACCAGGCACCACGGCTGCGACTCGCCCAAGGCAGACGCCGACGGGCGCAGCGGCGCCACCTCGAGCGCGAGCGGCATCTGGCGCACGCGCGGCACCGACAGCGCCGTGGCCGGCCGCGCCGCCCTGCCGCCGGCCACCTCGATCACGCGGCCGACCATCGACCGCAGCCGCTCGTGCAGCGCGGGCGGACGCAGCACGAAGCGGCCCGCCACGACGCCCAGCGGCGCGTTCTCGCGCAGCAGCGACTGCGCCGTCGCGCTGGCGTGCACGATGCGGCACGAGGCATCGACGACGAGCACGCCGGTGTCGAGCCGGTCGAGGGCTTCCAGCGCCGCCGCGTCGAGCCGGGCGCGTGCCGCCAGGCGCTGGCCGAGCCGCAGCGCGCGCTGCAGGTGCGGCAGCACCAGCGCCGCCTGCCGGCGCTGCGCCGGCGTGTAGGCGCCGGCGTCGCGCGGACGGTGGATGCCGAGCACGCCGATGGCCCCGTCGGCGGCCGGGAACACGGCGCCCAGCATGTGATGGATACCGAGGTGGTGCAGCCACTCCCGGTAGAAGCCGCTGCGCGTCTGTTCGTCGCGCGTCACCAGGTCGTCGCTGGTGACGATGCGCGACAGGCCGAAGGCGACCGAGCGCTGCACCCACAGGTCGCGCCGGTGCCAGTCGTCCGCCCAGGCCCGGTCGCGGTCGGACACGATCAGGTTGTCGGTGCACTCGAGCAGGCGCACCGAGCCGTCGCCGCCGTGCAGCTTCAGCACGGCGCTCGTCGAGTCCAGCACGTCGGCGATGTGCGCGGCCGTGCCGCGCCACAGCGTGTCGTCGACCGCCGCGTCGTACAGCCGCGCGATCAGCGTGTCGATGCGGCGCTGCTGGCTTTCGTGGGACGACACGCTTCCGCTCCTGCTTCTGCCCTGTTTGGGGGACGATGGCCCGACCGCGCGACCCTACCATGGGCCGCGTGTTCTGGTTCGCCTCGCCCTCACCCACGTCCGTGCATCGCGAGGCTGCGGTGACGGTCGCGAGCGCACGCGTGGCCGTGCTGCTGCCGATGGTGGCGCTGGCCGCCAGCGACGCCGTGGGCATCGAACCCGCCCGTGCTCTCGTCACCGCGGCCCCGGCGGCGGTGGCGCAGGCGCCCGCGTCCCCGCGTCGCGTCGCGACGTTGCCGCTGCGGCCCGGCTACTACGTGGCCAGCGACACGCCGTGCCGCCGGGCCTCCAACGCCACGGTGTCGCTGCTGCGGCGCGGCGGCATCGGCGGCGCGCGCGACTTCTGCGAGTTCCAGAAGGTCGAGCAGACCGCGCCGGACACGTACCGCGTCACGCAGGCCTGCAAGGACTTGCAGGACAGCGGCCCGGCGCAGTCCAGCGTCGTCACCTACACCCTGTCGGGCACCGAGCGCTTCACGGCGAGGCACGCGCACGGCTGGGTGCACAGCGCCCGCCGCTGCGCCCCGTCGGCCATGCCGCCCGCATGGCGCGACAACGACATCCGCGAAGAGCCCCCGGGCTGAAGCGGCCGCCGCCGCGCGATGCGATGCATCGGGGCTTCGCTCGCGTTCAGATCGTTCATCCCCCGGGAGGTCCTTCCATGCACAAAGGTTTCGCTCGTCGCTGCGCGGTGCTGGTCGCCGCATCGGCGCTGCTGCTCGGCGCCGCGCCATCGCGCGCGGCGCCGGACTGGGACATCGTCGGCATCCGCCTCGGCATGACGCCGGCGCAGGCGCGCACCGCGCTGCAGGCCCATGCGCCGAAGGCCGAGGTCACGGAGTACTCGCGGCAGTTCTCCTATCACGATGGTGTGAGGGACCAGCAGCTTCCGGGCTTCGTCGCATCGATCACGGCCCGTCAGGGGTCGGCCCCCGGCCAGGCGGAAACGGTGGAAGTGATGTTCTCGGCGCCGCCGATGGAGCAGCGCGTCATCCGCGTGATCCGCACGCTGGCCCTGCACGACGATCCCGTGGCGCTGGAGCGTGCCACGGCGTCGGTGACGCAGAAGTACGGCCGGCCCGCCGCGGTGCTGGCACCGCACCTGAACAACGGCCGCATCTCGCGCTGGGTCGAGGCCGGCAAGCCGGTGTGCGGCGACACGGCGCCGACCTCGCACGATGCCCGCCAGGCCCCGCCCGTGGACCACGCGCCGGGCGGGCTCGGCCACTACGACGCCTGGCACCGCCGCAAGCTGGCCCCGGCCGATGCGGCGAACTGCGCTGCGGCGCTGGTGGTGAATCTCGTCACCCGCAACGCCCAGGACCCGCTCGTGCGGGAGATGACGTTCGTGATGACCGACCCCGGCTACGCGGTTCCCGCGATGCGCGCCACCGCCCAGCAGATCGCCGACCTGCAGGCGCAGGCGCGCAAGTCCCGCCAGAACGCGGGCACCGTGCCGAAGCTGTAGGGGCTGTCGCGCCTCGCGGCGTCACTGACCCAGCGTGCGGCGCACGGCGGTGTGCAGCGCCGCGGCGTCGCCGCCGGGCAGCGTCGCGGCGAGGTGGCCATCGGGGCGGATCAGCGCGACGTCGCCCGGCCGCGCGCCGGTCTGCGCCGCGAGGTGGCCGTGCACGTCGACGACGTCGCGCCCGACGCGCTGCACGACGACCGGCAGGCCGCTGGTGTCGGGCACCGTGTCGCCGAACACGAAGGCCACGCAGTGCGCGTTGGCCTCGCGCAGCAGGTCGATGAGCGTCGTCGGCTGGCCGTCGCGCGCGAGCCGCACGTTGGGCACGCTCTGGCCGTCGTGCGGGCCGGTGCCCACCGTCGGCAGCCCACCGTAGTGGTGCGGTGCGCACAGCCGTCCGGTGTTGAGCATCGGCCGCGCGAAGCGGTGCTCGTGCGCGAGGTCGAGCACGCAGCGGCGCAGCAGGTGCTCCATCTCGCTCCTCGGGCGCAGGAAGCGCCCCGAGCGGCTCGTGATGCGGATGTTCTCCTCGGCGGCACGGTGGCGCTCGACGTCGTAGGTGTCGAGAATGCGTTCGTCGGCACGGCCGGCGAGCAGCAGCGCGAGCTTCCAGCCGAGGTTGTCGGCGTCGTGGATGCCCGAGTTGCCGCCGCGCGCACCGAACGGGCTCTTCGCGTGCGCGGCGTCGCCAATGAACAGCAGCCGGCCGTGGCGGAAGCGCTCCATCAGCATCGTGCGGTACGAGTAGGGCCCGACCCACACCAGCTCGAACGGCACGTCGGGGCCGAGCATGCGCTGCACGCGCTCGCGCGCGACGTCGGGGCGGCTGACGACCTCGGGGTCGCTGTCGGGCGCCATCTGGAAGTCCAGCCGCCAGACGTCGTCGGCCATCAGGTGCTGCCACACGGCGCGCTGCTCGTTGAACGGTGCCTCGACCCAGGTGCGGCGCACGTTGGTCGTGCCGTGGCCGAAGCGCACGTCGGTGATGCACCAGCGGTCGTCGCCGCGCTCGGTGTGCTCCTTCAGGCCGAGCTGCCGGCGGATCAGGCTGTGCACGCCCTCGGCGTCGACGACCCAGTCGGCCTCGAGCGCGTACGGCCCGTCGGGCGTGTTCACGTGCAGCCTCACGTGGTCGGCGTGGGCCTCGATGCCGGTGACCTGGTTGTCCCAGCGCAGGTCGGTCAGGCCGAGCTCGCCGATGCGCTCGACGAGGAAGGCCTCGAGGTAGAACTGCTGCAGGTTCACGAAGGGCGGCTGCGCGCTGACGCTTTGCGGCTGGTAGTCGAACGCATAGAGCACCTCGTCGCCGGCCAGCACCTCGCCGCGCGACCACGTGACGCCCTTGGCCGCGATGCGCTCGTAGACGCCCAGCCGCGCCATCACCTCGAGCGTGCGCTGCACGTAGACGATGCCGCGGCTCGACGCGCCGCGCACGCCCACCGTGTGGTCCTCGTCGAGCAGCGTGCAGCGCACGCCGCGCACCGCGAGGTCCGCCGCCAGCGTCAGCCCGGCGAGCCCGCCGCCGACGATGACGAGCCGGTAGCGCGGCTGCGGCCCGTGCACGAGCTCGGGCGGGGGCACGTACGCGTACTCGGGCAGCGCGTAGCCGGTGGGCGAGGGCTGGGGCAGCGGTGTCACGCCGGCGATCGTAGCCGGCGGCGCGCCACAATGGGCCGCGTCATCATCCATCGCCCACCGCCATGCAACGTCGAAACCTGCTCCTTGCCGCAGTCGCCGCCCTGGCGCAGACCGCCGCCCTCGCACAGACCGCCGCCACGCGCATCGTCGTGCCGTTCGCCGCCGGCGGACCGATCGACGTGACGGTGCGTGTGCTCGCCGAGCAGGTGCGTGCCAGCCTCGGTCCGGTGGTCGTCGACAACCGCCCCGGTGGCGGCGGCAACATCGGCATGGAAGCGGTCGCGCGTGCCGCGCCCGACGGCCTGACGCTGGGCGTGGCGACCACCGCGTCGCACGCGATCAACCCGTGGCTGTTCGCGAAGCTGCCGTACGACCCGGCCCGCGAATTCGCGCCGATCACGCAGATGCTGCGCGTGCCCAATGTCGTCGTGATGAACGCCGAGACCGCGCAGCGGCTGAAGATCGCGACGCTGGCCGACCTGATCGCCTACGCGAAAGCCCACCCGGGCAGGCTCAACTACGGCTCGGGCGGCAACGGCAGCGCCGGGCACCTGGCCGGCGAGATGCTCAAGCAGCGCGCCGGCATCTTTGTCGTGCACATCCCGTACAGCGGTGGCGCGCCGGCGCAGCTGGCGCTGCTGTCAGGGCAGGTCGACTTCAACGTCGACAACCTCGCGACCGCCGCGGCGAACATCCGCGCCGGCAAGCTCAAGGCGCTGGCGGTGACCACCGCGCAGCGCGCCGCCGTGATGCCCGAGGTGCCGACGGTGGCCGAGACGCTGCCGGGCTTCGAGGTCGACACCTGGTGGGGGCTGGTGGCGCCGGCCGGCACGCCGCGCGAGAAGGTGCATCAGCTTAACACCGCCTTCGTCGCCGCGCTGAACAGCGCCGAGGTCAAGGCCCGCTTCGCCGCGCTGATGGCCGAGCCGGCGCCGAGCACGCCCGAGCAGTTCGCCGCCTTCATGGCGCGCGAGCGCGAGAAGTACGAACGTGTCGTGAAGACCAGCGGGGCGAAGGTCGACTGATGGGCCATTGGCGTGAACGCCCGCGCTCGGGCTGGTGGATCGGGGCGCCGTTGCAGTGGTCCGTGGCGAGCAATACCAGGTGTCGGAGCGCTTGACATCCGCAGGCTGCCCGATAGAGCCGGGTGCCGTAAGTCATTGATCGAACAGCCGGTTGCGGGACGTGGCACTTCCTTTGCTGTTTGGCCGATTCGGGTTCGCGGACGCGTGCGGTCGTTGCCGTGCGACGCCTGGCAGCCCATCGAGATCCATGACTTTTCGAGGAGTGAGCAGCATGAAAGTGCGCAGTGGGATCGGGCTGGCCGTGGCTGGGGTGCTGTGGTCGGTGAGTGCGGGGGCGATGGTCGTCAATGCCAATGCGCCGGCGCCGGGCGACGCTTTCACGAACGCGGGGCCGGTCAATCAGGGTCAGGCCATCGGCACTTCGGGCTGGTATTACAACAACGTGCGCAACGGCGGCACGGTCGGTATCAACACGGCCCTGCCGCGCAGCGGCAACGGCTCGGCACGTTTCGCCAGCCTTGACGGGGCCGACAAAGCAGACATCGAGTTTCTGCCGAACGGGTTGAATCTCGGCGGAAACTTCGTCTCGGCGGGGGTGCTCGGCTCGTTCTCCCAGCTCGGCTCGATGTCGTATGAGTGGTACCGGTCCGACTCGAGCACCACCGATGCCCACTTGCACCCCGTGCTGCGCGTGCTGCTCGACGCCGACGGTGACCTGACCACGACGGGCGACCGCGGTGGCCTGGTCTTCGAGCGTGTCTACATCGAAGCGTCCGGCTGGACGGCGTCGACCAACACCTGGGTCAGCGAAACCATCACCGATTCCACCTACCTCTGGAACTTCGGGCTCGGTCTGGGTTTCGCCGCCAACATCAATTCCACCGATTACGCCTACGATGCGACGCTGGCGCAGTGGAAGGCGTACCTGCCCAACGCCGTGATCATCGGATTTTCGTCGGGGGTTGGATCGGGCTGGAACGACACATTCACCGGTGCCGTCGACAACATCGCGTGGAACATCGCTGGACAGGGCGTCACCTACAACTTCGAGGTCGCTGCCGCCGCAGTGCCGCAGCCGGGCTCGCTGGCCTTGCTTGCTGCCGCCATGCTGGGCTGGATCGGTGCACGCCGCCGTCGTCCGGCGGTTTGACGGACCGCGGGCTCCGGCAAGTCATCACCGGCCGGGCAGATAGCGCCGGTCCGAGTAGGTAGCCAGCCACTCGGGCCGGAACGCGACGAAGATCGACGTCAGCATGCCGGTGGTCACGGCATCGCCCCAGGCGATCAGCCAGCGGCCGACCAGCAGCAGCTGCGGGTCGCTGCCTGGCGGCGCCGGCTGCGTGGCCACCCACAGCGCGCCGGTGGCGGTCATCGCCAGCAGCGTCGCGAGGAAGCCGCGCGCGAGGATGTAGACCATCAGGTGCCGCGGCAGCCAGCGCCGCGTCGCCAGTCCGAACACAAGCCCGAAGCTCGCCGGCAGCACGCCGCTCCAGGCGGCCACGTGCGCGGTGAGCCGCCACCACCCGTCCGCGCCACCGGCCAGCGCCGGGTCGACGAGCCACGCGGCGATCGCCGCGACGGCGACGGCGGTCACGACCGCCAGCGGCCAGCCGAACATCAGCACCATCAGCGCGGCCAGCGACAGCTGCAGCGGCAAGCCGCCGGGCAGACGCGCGTCGGTGCTCCACAGCCACGGCAGCAGCACGAGCGCGGCCAGCCACGGGTGGCGCAGCGGGGCGTGGCGCAGCATCTGCCAGGGGCGCAGCGCCAGCGCGAGCGCGAGCGCCGCCACCACCACCGCCGTTTCCCACGCCATCACCGTACCGCCCCGTCGTGCGCCGATGCTGCCGCGGCCGGCGCCGGCGCGCTTGACTTGTGTCAACGCGGCCACGCTGCGGGAATGCCCGCAGCGTGCGCCGCGCGCGGCTGCGCTACCTTGCACGCATGAACACTGCCAATGGCCGTGCGCCGATCGACTTCTGGTTCGACTTTTCGTCGCCTTACTCGTACATCGCGTCGGAGTGGGTCGACGCGCTGGCCGCGCGCCACGGGCGCACCGTGCGCTGGCACGCGATGCTGCTGGGGGCCACGTTCCAGGCCGCCGAGCTGAAGAGCCCGGTGTCGTACCCGCTCAAGCGCGAGTACTCGATGCGCGACTTCGCGCGCTCGGCGCGCTTCGAGGGCGTGCCCTACACGATGCCCGAGCCGTTCCCGATCCCCACGCAGAACGCCGCACGGGTGTTCTGGTGGCTGCACGACACGCAGGGCCACGACGCCGCGGTGGCGTGGGCGCACGCCGGGCTGCGCGCGTATTTCGCGCGCGGCGTCGCGCTCAACGACACCGCGGCGCTCAAGCGGCTGGCCGCCGACAGCGGCCTCGACGCGCAGGCCGCCGAGGCGGCGTGGGGCGACGCGCACTGGAAGGCGCGCCTGAAGCAGGTCAACGACGAGGCCATCGCCGCGGGCATCTTCGGCGCGCCGTGGTTCGTCGTCGACGGCGAGCCGTTCTGGGGCAACGACCGCAAGCCGCAGATCGAGCGCTGGCTGGCGAGCGGTCCGTTCTGACGGCGCGCAGGCGTGGCAAGATCGCAGCGATGAAGAAGACCGTCAAGTCGATGGTGCAGGAGGCGATGGACGCCATCACCACCTACAGCATCGAAGAGGCGCAGGCGATGCACGGCATGGACGACGTGCAGTTCGTCGACCTGCGCGACGTGCGCGAGCTCGAGCGCGACGGCGTCATCCCCGGCGCGTTCCACGCGCCGCGCGGCATGCTCGAGTTCTGGGCCTGCCCCGACAGCCCGTACCACAAGCCGGTGTTCTCGTCGGGCAAGAAGCTGGTGCTGTTCTGCGCCGCCGGCTGGCGCTCGGCGCTGGCGACGAAGACGCTGCAGGACATGGGCTTCGACAACGTCGGCCACATCGAGGGCGGCTTCGACGCCTGGAAGAAGGCCGGCGCGCCGGTGGCGGCCAAGCCGCCGCGCGACGCGGCGAAGAAGGCCTCCTGAGCGCCACGGCGCGCAGCGAGCCGACGCGGCCATGACCGTTGCCCGCGAGATCGTCGCCGCGCTCGAGCAGGCGTTCGCCGGTGCGCCGCCGCCGCGCGTGCGCGCGCTGCACCTGCCGCCGTCGCCGTGGAACGGCAGCAAGGACGGCGAGTTCGCTGCGCTCGAACTCGACGGCGGCGCGCTCGGGCTGACGTACGTGCTGCTCGACGACACGCTCGCCGCGCTGCGCGCCGACGGCGGCGGCCTCGTCGGCGCCGATGCGCTCGCGCTGGCGCGCGACTGGGCCGATGCGCGTGGCGCGCGCCGCACGCTCGGCTTCGCGGCGGCGCACGCGCTGACGCGGGCGTTCTTCGACCGCGCCGGCTATGCGCCGCCCGATGCGACCGACTCGATCGGCGGGCTCGACCCGCAGCCCGGCGAGCACGTCGGCATGGTCGGGCTGTTCCCGCCGCTGGTCAAACAGGTCACGGCGCGCGGCGCGCGGCTGACGGTGGTCGAGCTGAAGGCCGCGCTGGCCGGCGAGCACGCGGGCTTTCGCGTCACGCTCGACCCGGCCGCGCTGCGCACCTGCGACAAGGTGCTGATGACGAGCACGGTGCTGCTCAACGACACGCTCGACGCGGTGCTCGCGCACTGCGCCAGCGCACGCGCGGTGGCGATGATCGGCCCCGGTGCCGGCGTGCTGCCCGACGCGCTGTTCGCGCGCGGCGTCACGCTGATGGGCGGCGCGTGGATCGTCGACGCCGCGGGGTTCGAGCGCGCGCTCGCGGCGGGCCAGCCGTGGGGTCGGCACGCGCGCAAGTTCGCGCTTGCGCGCGGCGCCTATCCGGGGTTCGATGCGCTGCGCGCGCGTGCCGCCGGGGCGGCGGCCGCGGGTCCGTACAATTGACGTTGACGTAAACGTCAATCGACCGGCGGCCGGCGCGGGCGGCCGCGCGGTCCCGGACAGGAGAGGGGCATGCCCACGCTGACGTCGCGGCTGGCGCCGCGCTCCGACGAGTTCAAGGCCAGCGCCGCGGCGATGCGCGCGCTGGTCGACGACCTCAACGCGAAGCTGGCGCAGATCGCGCAGGGCGGTGGCGAGGCTGCGCGCGCCAAGCACGTCGCGCGCGGCAAGCTGCTGCCGCGCGAGCGCGTCGAGCGGCTGCTCGACCCCGACACGCCGTTCCTCGAGATCGCGCCGCTGGCCGCGCTCGACATGTACGGCAACGAGGCGCCGGGCGCCGGGCTGATCGCCGGCATCGGCCGCGTCGCCGGCGTCGAGTGCGTGATCGTCTGCAACGACGCCACCGTCAAGGGCGGCACCTACTACCCGATGACGGTCAAGAAACACCTGCGCGCGCAGGAGATCGCGCAGCAGAACCGGCTGCCCTGCGTCTACCTCGTCGACTCGGGCGGCGCCAACCTGCCGAACCAGGACGAGGTGTTCCCCGACCGCGACCACTTCGGCCGCATCTTCTACAACCAGGCAAACCTGAGCGCGGCGGGCATCCCGCAGATCGCGGTCGTGATGGGTTCGTGCACCGCCGGCGGCGCCTACGTGCCGGCGATGAGCGACGAGACGATCATCGTGCGCAACCAGGGCACGATCTTCCTCGGCGGCCCGCCGCTCGTGAAGGCCGCGACCGGCGAGGTGGTCAGCGCCGAGGACCTCGGCGGCGGCGACGTGCACACGCGGCTGTCGGGCGTGGCCGACCACCTCGCCGAGAACGACACGCACGCGCTCGCGCTCGCGCGCGCAGCGGTCGCGAACCTGAACTGGCGCAAGGCGAACCCGCTGGCCTGCCAGCCGCCGCGCCCGCCGAAGTACGCGCCCGAAGAGCTGCACGGCGTGATCCCGACCGATGCGCGCAAGCCGTTCGACGTGCGCGAAGTCATCGCGCGCATCGTCGACGGCAGCGAGTTCGACGAGTTCAAGGCGCGCTACGGCTCGACGCTCGTCACCGGCTTCGCGCACATCGAGGGCATGCCGGTGGGCATCGTCGCCAACAACGGCATCCTGTTCTCGGAGAGCGCGAACAAGGGCGCGCACTTCGTCGAGCTGTGCTGCCAGCGCAAGGTGCCGCTCGTGTTCCTGCAGAACATCACCGGCTTCATGGTCGGGCAGAAGTACGAGAACGAGGGCATCGCGCGCGCCGGTGCGAAGATGGTGACCGCGGTGGCGTGCGCGCAGGTGCCGAAGTTCACCGTGATCATCGGCGGCAGCTTCGGCGCCGGCAACTACGGCATGTGCGGGCGCGCGTACTCGCCGCGGTTCCTGTGGATGTGGCCGAACGCGCGCATCAGCGTGATGGGCGGCGAGCAGGCCGCCAGCGTGCTGGCCACCGTGCGGCGCGACGGCATCGAGGCCAAGGGCGGCACCTGGAGCGCCGACGAGGAGGAGGCGTTCAAGGCGCCGATCCGCGCGCAGTACGAGCGCCAGGGCCACCCGTACTACGCGAGCGCGCGGCTGTGGGACGACGGCGTGATCGACCCGGCCGACACGCGCCGCGTGCTGGCGCTGGGCCTGTCGGCGAGCCTGAACGCGCCGATCCCCGAGACGAAGTTCGGTGTGTTCCGCATGTGAGGCCGCGATGGACGCGCTGCGCGATCAGCTGCTGACGATGGCGCGCTACGAGGCCTGGGCGACGCGCCGGCTGCTCGACCACGTCGAGCGCCTGAGCGACGACGCGTACCGGCGCGACGTCGGCCTGTTCTTCCGCAGCGTGCACGGCACGCTGAACCACCTGCTCGTCGCGCAGTGCAAGGTCTGGTTCGGGCGCTTCGCGCACGGCCGCTCAGTGCGCGTCGCGCTGAACGCCGAGTTCGAAACCGACCGCGCGCGGCTGCGCACGCGCCTCGCCGAAAGCGCCGCAGCATGGGCGCCGTGGCTCGCGGGCGTGCCCGACGAGCGGCTGCACGGCACGCTGGACTACACGACGACGCAGGGCGTTGTGCAGTCGACGCCGTTCGCGCCGACGCTGGCGCACGTGTTCAACCACGGCACGCACCACCGCGGGCAGGTCACGGCGGCGATCACGGCGCTCGGCCACCCGGCGCCCGAGCTCGACCTGATCCTGATGCTACGCGAGGAGGCGCGCCCCGCATGACGACGACGCTCGACATCCGCCGCCCCTCGCCGCACGTCGCCGAGGTGTACCTGAACCGCCCCGAGGTGCGCAACGCGTTCAACGACGGCGTGATCGCCGAGCTGACGGCTGCGTTCGCCGCGTTCGCGCACGACGCCGGGCTGCGCGCCGTCGTGCTCGGCGGCCACGGCAAGGCGTTCTGCGCCGGCGCCGACCTCGCGTGGATGCGCGCGATGGCCGACTACGACTGGGAGCGCAACCGCGCCGACGCGCAGGCGCTCGCCGACATGCTGTGGACCGTCTACACCTGCCCGGTGCCGGTGGTCGGCCGCATCCACGGCGACTGCTACGCCGGCGGTGTCGGGCTGGCCGCGGTGTGCGACGTGCTCGTGGCCGCCGACGGCGTGCACTTCTGCCTCAGCGAGGCGCGGCTGGGGCTGCTGCCGGCGACGATCGGCCCTTACGTGATCCGTGCGCTCGGCGAGCGCGCGTCGCAGCGCTATGTCACGACGGCCGAGCGCTTCGACGCCGCGACCGCGAAGGCACTGGGCTTCGTGCACGAGGTCGTCGCCGCCGACGCGCTCGACGCGAAGGTCGGCGAGGTCGTCGCCGCGCTCGTCGCCAACGGGCCGGCCGCGGTGCGCGCGTGCAAGCGGCTCGTGCACGACCTCGCCGGCCGGCCGATCGACGACGCGCTGCGCGCCGACACCGCGCGGCGCATCGCCGACATCCGCGCCAGCGCCGAGGGGCGCGAAGGCGTGCAGGCCTTCCTGCACAAGCGCGAGCCGTCGTGGCGCGTGTGAGACGACCCCCGGGCACGCCGTGAACGACGTCGACGTCACGCAGCTCGTCGCACTCGCCGCTGCGCTCGGCTGGGCGAGCGGGCTGCGGCTGTACCTCGTCGTGTTCCTGACCGGGCTCGCCGGGCACCTCGGCTGGGTCGAGTTGCCGGGCGGTCTGCAGCTGCTGCAGCAGCCGCTGCTGCTGTGGGTCAGCGGCGGGCTCGTCGCCGTCGAGTTCCTCGCCGACAAGATCCCGCTCGTCGATTCGGCGTGGGACGCGGTGCAGACGGTGGTGCGCATCCCGGCCGGGGCCGCGCTCGCCGGCGCGGTGTTCGCCGGGCAGGGCATCGACGGCGCGACGTGGACGCTGGTGGCTGCGCTCGTCGGCGGCACGCTGGCGGCCACCGCGCACGCCGCCAAGGCCGGCACCCGCGCGGCGGTCAACACGTCGCTGGAGCCGTTCTCGAACCTCGCGCTGTCGCTGGCCGGCGACGCCTTCGTGCCGCTGCTGCTGTGGCTCGCGTGGGAGCACCCGGTGGCGTTCTTCGTCGCGCTGGCGCTGGCGGTGGTCGTCGCCGCGGGGCTGATCGCGGTCACGTTCAAGTTCGTCGGCGCGCTGTGGCGGCGCCTGCGCGGGCGGCTGTCGCCCGTCGGAGCCTGAGATGTTCAAGAAGATCCTGATCGCCAACCGCGGCGAGATCGCCTGCCGCGTCGCCGCCACTGCGCGGCGCCTGGGCGTGCGCACCGTCGCCGTCTACTCCGACGCCGACGCGAACGCGAAGCACGTCCACGCCTGCGACGAGGCGGTGCACATCGGTGGCGCGGCCGCGCGCGACAGCTACCTGCAGTGGCAGCGCATCCTCGACGCCGCGCGCGCGACCGGCGCACAGGCGATCCACCCCGGCTACGGGTTCCTCAGCGAGAACGAGGGTTTCGCGCAGGCCTGCGCCGACGCCGGTGTCGTGTTCATCGGCCCGCCGCCGGCGGCGATCGCCGCGATGGGCAGCAAGGCCGCGGCCAAGGCGCTGATGGAGCGCGCCGGCGTGCCGCTCGTGCCCGGCTACCACGGACGCGACAACGACCCCGCGCGGCTCGCCGCCGAGGCGCAGCGCATCGGCTACCCGGTGCTGATCAAGGCCAGCGCCGGCGGCGGCGGCAAGGGCATGCGCCGCGTCGATGCGCCGGCGGACTTCGCTGCCGCGCTCGCGTCGTGCCAGCGTGAGGCCAAGGCCAGCTTCGGTGACGACCACGTGCTCGTCGAGCGCTACGTCACCCGCCCGCGGCACATCGAGATCCAGGTCTTCGCCGACACGCACGGCCACTGCGTGCACCTGTTCGAGCGCGACTGCTCGGTGCAGCGGCGCCACCAGAAGGTGCTCGAGGAGGCCCCGGCGCCCGGCATGAGCGAGGCGCGACGCGCCGAGATGGGTGCCGCGGCGGTCGCGGCGGCGAAGGCGGTGGGCTACGTCGGTGCCGGCACCGTCGAGTTCATCGCCGAGGAAGTCGACGACGGCGACATCCGCTTCTACTTCATGGAGATGAACACGCGGCTGCAGGTCGAACACCCGGTGACCGAGGCGATCACCGGGCACGACCTCGTCGAGTGGCAGCTGCGCGTCGCGGCCGGCGAGCCGTTGCCCGTCACGCAGGAGCAGCTGCGCATCCGTGGCCACGCGATCGAGGCGCGCATCTGTGCCGAGAACCCCGACGCCGGCTTCATGCCCGCCACCGGCACGCTGCACGTGCTGCGCTGGCCCGCGCACGTCGCGTTCCGCCGCGACGACCCCGCCGCGTCGCCGCACGCGCCGGCGCCGGTGCGCGTCGACAGCGGCGTGCGCGAGGGCGACGCGATCACGCCGCACTACGACTCGATGATCGCCAAGCTCATCGTCTGGGGCGAGAACCGCGCGCAGGCGCTCGCGCGCCTCGACGCGGCGCTGGCGGCGACGCACGTCGTCGGCCCG
Organism: Calidifontimicrobium sp. SYSU G02091; assembly: GCF_022631395.1. Taxonomy (NCBI): domain Bacteria; kingdom Pseudomonadati; phylum Pseudomonadota; class Betaproteobacteria; order Burkholderiales; family Sphaerotilaceae; genus Azohydromonas; species Calidifontimicrobium sp. SYSU G02091. Next base: position 39,303 of record NZ_JALBGB010000002.1, on the reverse strand, counting down.
GCGACCAACGTCGCGTTCCTGCGCCGCGTCGTCGCGAGCACGGCGTTCGCGACTGCCGACCTCGACACCGCGCTGATCGAGCGCGAGCGCGCCGCGCTGTTCGATCAGCCGCCGCTGCCGCTGGAGGTCGCCGCCGCCGGCGTCGCGGCGCACGCGCTGGCCGCCGAGGCGGCGCTCGCCACGGCCGGCCCGTGGCCCGACCCGTGGGCGCAGCGCGACGGCTGGCGGCTGCACGGCGGTGCGCAGCGGCGCTTCGAGCTCGACGTCGACGGCCGCCGCCACACGTCCGTGCTCGCGCGCGCGCACGACGGGGCGCTCGCGCTGCACCTGGGCGAGCGCGCGTGGCCGTTCGCGTGCGCGGCGCTCGGCGGCGCGCAGCACGACGTCACGCTCGGGAGCCACCGGATGCGGCTGGCGGTCTATGCGGTCGGCGAGACGGTGGCGGTGTTCGCCGACGCCGGCAGCGCGCTGCTGCGCGAGATCGACCCGCTCGCGCACGCCGGCGATGCCGCGTTCGAGGGCGGGCGGCTGACGGCGCCGATGCCGGGCAAGGTCGTCGCGTTCCTCGCCGCGCCGGGCGACGCCGTCAAGGCCGGGCAGCCGCTGGCCGTGATCGAGGCGATGAAGATGGAGCACACGATCGCCGCGCCGCACGACGGCACCGTCACCGAGCTGCTGTACGCCGTCGGCGACCAGGTCGCCGAAGGGGGCGAGCTGCTGCGCCTGAAGGAGAGCTGAGCGCGCCGCTACCATCGGCGGCCGCGTTCGAGGAGCCCCAGCGATGATGCCCAGCCACGTGACCCTGGTCGAGGTCGGCCCGCGCGACGGCCTGCAAAACGAGAAGCAGCCGGTGGCCACCGCGCACAAGGTCGAGCTCGTGCACCGGCTGCAGGCCGCGGGCCTGCGCGAAATCGAGGTCACCAGCTACGTCAGCCCGAAGTGGGTGCCGCAGATGGCCGACAACGCGCAGGTGATGGCGGCCATCCGCCGTGCGCCCGGCGTGCGCCTGAGCGTGCTGGTGCCCAACCTGAAGGGGCTCGAGGCGGCGCTGGCCGCCCCGCAGCGTCCCGACGAGGTCGTCGTGTTCGGCGCCGCGAGCGAGGCGTTCAGCCAGAGGAACATCAACTGCTCGATCGCCGAGAGCATCGAGCGCTTCGCGCCGGTGGTCGCTGCCGCGCACGACGCGGGGCTGAAGGTGCGCGGCGCGATCTCGTGCGCGCTCGGCTGCCCGTACCAGGGCGACGTGAGCGCCGACGCCGTCGAGGACGTCGTCGTGCGCATGAAGGCGATCGGCGTCGACCACGTCGGCGTCGCCGACACGATCGGCGTGGGCACGCCGGGCAAGGTGCAGGCCGCGATGGAGCGCGCGCTGAAGCACTACCCGCTCGTCGAGGTCAGCGGCCACTTCCACGACACCTACGGGCAGGCGCTGGCCAACGTCTACGCGTGCCTCGAGATGGGCGTGCACACCTTCGACGCGAGCGTCGCCGGTCTGGGCGGCTGCCCGTACGCGAAGGGCGCCACCGGCAACGTCGCGACCGAGGACGTCGTCTTCATGCTGCACGGGCTGGGCATCGCCACCGGCATTGACCTCGACGCGCTCGTCGACGCCGGCGCGTTCATCAGCAGCGTGCTCGGCCGTGCGCCGGTCTCGCGCGTCGCGCGTGCCGTGCTCGCCAAGCGCGAGAAGGCGGCCGCATGACGGACACGCTCGCGTCGCGCCCCGAGGGCTTTCGCCGCGTCGCGCAGGTGCTGGCCGAGCGCGGCCACCCGCACGCGCCGCGCTGGCTCGACGCGAGCGCGCGCACGTCGCAGGAGGCGGCCGACGCGCTCGGCGTGCAGGTCGGCCAGATCGCCAAGAGCGTGATCTTCCGGCGCCAGGCCGACGGTGCCGCGGTGCTCGTCGTCGCGTCGGGCGACCGCCGCGTCGACGAGAAGAAGGTCGCCGCGCTCGTCGGTGCCATCGGCCGGGCCGACGCCGACTTCGTCAAGGCGGCCACCGGTTTTTCGATCGGCGGCGTCGCGCCGCTGGCGCACGCGACGCCGCCGGTCACGCTGATCGACCGCGACCTGTTCCGCTTCGACGTCGTGTGGGCCGCCGCCGGCCACCCGAACGGCGTGTTCGCGCTGACGCCGGCGCAGCTCGAGGCGCTGACCGGCGCGCCTGTCGCCGACGTCGTGCAGGCGCCGGTGGGGGTGGCACCGTGACGCGCGCATCGCACACCGCGGCGCCGGCGGTGCCGAGCCCCTGCGTCTCGGTGTGCCAGATGGACGAGGCCACCGGCTGGTGCCGCGGCTGCGCGCGCACGATCGACGAGATCGCGGCCTGGGGCACGCTCGACGACGACGCCAAGCGTGCGGTGTGGGCGCGGCTGCCGCGGCGCCACGAAGAGCTGAAGCGCCGCGCGCTGCCGCCGCGCGGCGAGGGCAGCGCATGACGCACGTCGAGTTCTGGTTCGACCCCGTCTCGCCGTTCGCGTACCTCGCGTTCGAGCAGCTGCCGCAGGCGCTCGAAGGCCTGAGCTACCACGTGACGTACCGCCCGGTGCTGTTCGCTGCGCTGCTCAAGCACCACCGCCACAAGGGACCGGCCGAGATCGAGCCCAAGCGCGCGTGGACCTACCGCCACGTCGCGTGGCTCGCGCACACGCACGGCATCGAGCTGCAGCTGCCGGCGGCGCACCCGTTCAACCCGCTGCCGCTGCTGCGCCTGTCGCTCGCGTGCTGCGCGAGCGGCGGCACGCCGAACCGCCGCGTCGTCGAGGCCGTGATGCGCCACGTCTGGCGCGGCGGCGCCGCGGCCGACGATGCCCAGCGGCTGCACGCGCTCGCCGCCGAACTCGCACCGGTGCGCGATGCGCAGGGCGACGACGTCAAGGCCGAGCTGCGCGCCAGCACCGATGCGGCGATCGCCGCCGGCGTGTTCGGCGTGCCGACGATCGTCGTCGGCGCCCGCCTGTTCTGGGGCTTCGACGCGCTGCCGATGGTCGCCGCTGCGATGCGCGGCGACCCGTGGTTCGACGGCCCCGGCTGGGTGCAGGACGCGGCAGCGCGTCCCGGCGTCGTGCGGCGCGACTGACCTGCGCGGCCGGCGGCGGCAGGCCGCCGCCGCGACGCGCGTCTTGATCCTGCACAAGGCGCAGCCGCCTTCGGCGTCAGCTCCCGTTGGACTCGCGTCAGGGGTGGGTCAGAGCGCAGGCGAATGATGCGAGTGACGGCGCACGTGGCGCCGCCGACGTCCGCAGGGAGGAGACCGCATGGACGATGCACTCGTAAAGAAGATCGCGGCACACCCGCGCTACCTCGAACTCAAGGCGGCGCGCTCGCGCTTCGGCTGGACGCTGACGATCGCGATGCTGGTCGTCTACTACGGCTTCATCCTGCTCGTCGCGTTCGACAAAGAGCTGCTCGCGCAGCGCATCGGCAGCAGCGTGATGACGGTCGGCATGCCGCTCGGCGTGGGCGTCATCGTGTTCACCGTCGTGCTCACGGTGGTGTACGTCAAGCGCGCGAACCGCGAGTTCGACGCGCTGGCCGACGAAGTCGGCAAGGCGGCGCTGCGATGAGGGCCCGCCATCTGCTGTTGGCCGCCGCGCTCGGCGGCCTGTCGGTCGCCGCCTGCGCGGCCGGCGCCGACCTCGGTCAGGCGCAGAAGCAGGCGACGAACTGGACCGCGATCTCGATGTTCGGGCTGTTCGTGCTCGGCACGCTGTGGATCACGAAGTGGGCCGCGGCGAAGACGCGCAGCGCGGCCGACTTCTACACCGCCGGCGGCGGCATCACCGGCTTCCAGAACGGCCTGGCGATCGCCGGCGACTACATGAGCGCGGCGTCGTTCCTCGGCATCTCGGCGGCGGTGATGGCCTCGGGCTTCGACGGTCTGATCTTCTCGATCGGCTTCCTCGTCGGCTGGCCGGTCGTGACGTTCCTGCTCGCCGAGCGGCTGCGCAACCTGGGGCGGTTCACGTTCGCCGACGTCGCGGCGTTCCGCTTCGCGCAGACGCCGGTGCGGCTGTTCGCGGCATCGGGCACGCTGGTCGTCGTCGCGTTCTACCTGATCGCGCAGATGGTCGGCGCCGGGCAGCTGATCAAGCTGCTGTTCGGGCTCGAGTACTGGATCGCCGTCGTCATCGTCGGGGCGCTGATGATGGTCTACGTGCTGTTCGGCGGCATGACGGCCACGACCTGGGTGCAGATCATCAAGGCCTGCCTGCTGCTGGCCGGCGCCACCTTCATGGCGTTCATGGTGCTGCTGAGCTTCGGCTTCAGCCCCGAGGCGATGTTCGCGAAGGCGGTCGAGATCAAGACGCAGCTGGCCGTCGACGCCGGCAAGACGCCCGACGAGGCGGCGCGGCAGGGCTTCTCGATCATGGGGCCGGGCGGCTTCGTCAAGGACCCGATCAGCGCGATCAGCTTCGGCATGGCGCTGATGTTCGGCACCGCCGGGCTGCCGCACATCCTGATGCGCTTCTTCACCGTGCCCAACGCGAAGGAGGCGCGCAAGTCGGTCGCGTGGGCGACGACGTGGATCGGCTACTTCTACATCCTGACCTTCATCATCGGCTTCGGCGCGATCGTGTTCGTGCTGACCAACCCGGGCTTCCTCGACGCCAAGGGCGCGCTGCTCGGCGGCAACAACATGGCCGCGGTGCACCTGGCCAACGCGGTGGGCGGCAACGTGTTCCTCGGCTTCATCTCGGCGGTGGCGTTCGCGACGATCCTCGCCGTCGTCGCCGGGCTGACGCTGTCGGGCGCCTCGGCCGTCTCGCACGACCTCTACGGCACCGTGATCAAGAAGGGCCAGGCGCGCAGCAGCGACGAGCTGCGCGTCTCGAAGATCACCACCGTCGCGCTCGGCCTCGTCGCCGTCGTGCTCGGCATCGCGTTCGAGAAGCAGAACATCGCGTTCATGGTCAGCCTGGCGTTCGCGATCGCGGCGTCGGCCAACTTCCCGGTGCTGCTGATGAGCGTGCTGTGGAAGGGCTGCACGACGCGCGGCGCGGTGATCGGTGGCTTCCTCGGCCTGATCTCGTCGGTCGCGCTGACGGTGGTCTCGCCCGCGGTGTGGGAAGCCACGCTCGGCAACCCGAAGGGCTCGGCGCTGTTCCCGTACGCGTCGCCGGCGCTGTTCTCGATGACGATCGGCTTCGTCGGCATCTGGATCTTCTCGCTGCTCGACGGCAGCGCGCGCGGCCGGCAGGACAAGGCCGGTTTCCTCGCGCAGCAGGTGCGTTCCGAGACGGGCATCGGCGCCGCGATCGCGAGCGGGCACTGAGCCCGCGCACGGCGGGCGCCGCGGCCGCTCACGGGCGCGCGGCGCTCAGCCGAACCGCGTGTCCTGGCGCTCGAGCAGGTCGTCGACGACGGCGAGCAGCTCGGCGACGTTCAGCGGCTTGGTCAGGTACTGCGCGGCGCCCTCGTGCAGCGCCTGCGCGACGCGCTCGCGCGTCGCGTCGGCCGAGACGGCGACGACGGGGATGTCCTCGGTGTCGGGGTCGCCCTTCAGGCGACGCAGCAGCTCGAGGCCGTCGATGTCGGGCAGGTGCATGTCGAGCAGCACGAGGTCGGGGCGGCGCGCGCGGATTGCGTCCAGCGCGTCGAGACCGCAGGGGCTCACGTCGAACCGCACCTGCGGGCGCTTGGCGAGCACGCCGCGCATCACCTCGGCGTTGGTCGCGTTGTCCTCGACGTAGAGCACGTGCCGCCGGCGGTAGCGCACGGCCGCCGGCTCGTCGGCTTCGGGCGCCGCGACGGCAGCGCCCGCGGCCTCGCCGCGCGGCAGCGCGAGCGTGAAGCACGAGCCGGCGCCGGGCGTGCTCGTCGCGCGCAGGCTGCCGCCCATCAGTTCGGCCAGGCGCAGGCTGATCACCAGCCCGATGCCGGTGCCTTCGGCGCCCGAGGCCTCGCGCCCGAGGCGGTTGAACGGCTCGAACAGGTGCGCGAGCTGCTCGGGGGTCATCCCGAGGCCGGTGTCGACGACGTCGATCTCGACGCATCCACCATCGGCGGCGCGCGTGCGCACCAGCACCGTGCCGCCGTCGACGTTGTACTTGACGGCGTTGCTCAGCAGGTTGGTCAGCACCTGCTTGACGCGCGTGAGGTCGCCGCGCACGCTGGCGGCGGCCGGGTCGATGTCGGCGGCGACACGCACGCCGCGCTCGCGCGCGGCCTGCTCGACGAGTGCGGTGCACGCCGGCAGCAGTTCGCGCAGGTCGAGCGTCTCGGGCTGCAGCCGCAGCGTGCCCGACTCGATGCGCGACAGGTCCAGCGTGTCGTTGATCATGTGCAGCAGGTGCCAGCCGGCGCGCTGGATCTGCGCCGTCCACGCGGCCTGGTGCGGCGCCAGCGGCGGCTGGCGGTCGAGGTCGAGCAGCTGCGCGAAGCCGAGCATCGCGTTGAGCGGCGTGCGCAGCTCGTGGCTCATGCGCGAGACGAACTCGCTCTTCGCGTGGCTCGACGCGGCGGCCGCGTCGCGCTCGCGTTCGGCCTGCGCGCGCTTGAGCTGTTCGCCGACGTCCTCGATGATTCCCACCGTGCGGTGCGGGCGCCCCGCCTCGTCGCGCAGCAGTGCGACGGTGATCTGCGCGTGCGCGACGCTGCCGTCGGGGCGCAGGTAGCGCCGGGCGAGGCGGTAGCGCTCGACCTCGCCGCGGCGCAGCGCGTCGAGGTGCGCGCGCGCCTCGGCGACCTCGTCGGGGTGCGTGAACTCGGCCAGCGCGTGGCCGACGAGCGCCTCGGCCGCGCGGCCGACGAAGGCGCAGAACGCCGGGTTCGGCACGACGATGCGGCCGTCCAGCTCGGTGTAGACGATGCCCACCGGTGCCGTTTCGAAGATCGCGCGCAGGCGCTGCTCGCGGTCGCGCAGCGCCGCCTCGGCGTGCCGGCGCTCGGCGATCTCGTGCTGCAGGTCGGCCGTGCGCTGCGCGACCGCGACCTCGATGCGCCGCGTGCGGCCGGTGACGGCCAGCAGCAGCGCACCCAGCAGCGCCGCCGAGGCCAGCGCCGCGAGCGAGAACAGGAACGCGCTGCCGCGCTGTTCGTCGGGCACCGCGCCGGCCGCGGCGCTGACGCGGATGTCCCACTGCCGCCCGGTGAAGGCCAGCGGCACGACGAGCGCGCGAGCGTCGTCGCCAGGCGGCTGCCGACACTCGGACGGGCCGGCCAGCAGTGCGCGCGACGCGAGCGGGTCGCTGTCGACGAGGCACAGCCGCAGGTAGGCCGGCTGTGCGTCGCGCACGGTGGCCACCAGCCGGTCGGGTTCGACGGTGACGAACACCAGCCCGCGTGTGCGCGGCAGGCGCTCGTCGACGGTGGCCGGCTCGCCGTCGTACAGCACCTGGTAGACGACGACACCGGTGCGTTCGCTCGTCTCCTGCGTCAGGCGAAAGCCCGCGCTGGCCACCGGCGCGCCGCTGCGCCGTGCCTGTTCGATGGCCGTGCGCACCGCGGGGATCGACATCTGGTTCAGGCCCAGTGCGCCGCGGTTGGTGTCGGCGGGCTCGATCTGCGTGATGACCATCAGCCGCTCGTCGCCGTCGGTCGCGATCCCGTCGGCGCGGTCGAAGACGCGGAAGTCGGCCACGCCATCGGCGCGCCGCCGCGCTTCGAGCGCGGGCACCGCGTCGCGGGCGACCCACTCGCTGTGGCCGGCGGCCCGCAGCGCCGGCTCGAGCGCGATCCAGCGCCCGATCGCGGCGCGCAATTCCGCGTCGTCGACCTTCTCGCTGCCGACGTACAGGCTGCGCATCGCCTCGAGCGCGTACAGCGGCTGCTGCAGCCGCTCGGCGAGCGCTGCTGCCGCGGCGCGGGCGTCGCGGTCGAAGCGCCCGGCCACGCGCTGTTCGTCCCAGCGCGCGACTTGCAGGATCGCTGCGGCCAGCAGCGCCGTGATCGCCAGCAGCGGCACACCGAGCGTCAGCCGGCGGGCGGACCAGTCGTCGCGCGGCCGGCCGACGAGGGTCAGCGCGATCGGCGCGCCGATCAGCACGCCGAGCGTGTCGCCGGCCCACCAGGTCCACCACAGGAACGGCGCGCCGGCCTGCGGCACGACGCCGAGCGCGACGAACGACGCCGTGGCCAGCGTCGCGCTCGTCAGGCACGATAGCGGCACCGCGAGGATGTAGAAGCGCGCGACGTCGCGCGGCTCCGACAGCGTCGCCGGCTGGCCGCACCAGCGCGCGACGAGCGCACGGCCGACCTCGGCCTGCAGCGCGGCACCGACGCCCAGCAGCGCCGGCAGCACGAGCGCCTCGGGTGTCAGCGCGCCGCGCAGCGACGCGGCGTAGACGTTGACGGTGAACGAACTGAGCCACACGCCGGGCACCGCGGTGCGGCCGAAGGTCAGTGCGGCGGCCAGTGCGATGCCGGCCGGCGGGTACAGCGGTGCCGCGTAGGTCGGCGGGATCGCGAGCTGCAGCGCGACCAGCCCGACGGCGGCATAGGCCAGCGCGGTGAGCAGCACGACGGCGACGGCCGGCGCGGGGCTCGCGGGCTCGGCGGCGGAGGACATCGGCGTCGCGCTCACGTCGGTCACGAGGCTAGCACCGAACGCGTCGCCAGGGGCAGACCGAACGCCGTCAGTGGCGGTGCCGCACGAAGACGTAGGTGCCTGGCGCCGGGCCGAGCACCATCGCCGCCGGCACCGGCCGCGGCCGGCGCGGCGGCGACGAGTGCGCCGCGAGCCAGCGCTGCCATGCCGGCCACCACGAGCCGTCGACGGCCGGGGCCTCGGCCTCCCACGCCTGAGGGTCGGTCCATGCGCCGTGTGCCGGGCGCGTGGCGATCTGGTACCGACGTCCCGGATGGCCGGGCTCGCTGACGATGCCGGCGTTGTGGCCGCCGGTGGTCAGCACGAACGTGACCTCGGCGTCGGTCAGGCGGTGCAGCTGGTACACCGAGCGCCACGGCGAGACGTGGTCGCGCTGCGTGCCGACGGCGAAGACCGGCAGCGTCACGTCGTTGAGCGACACCGGGCGGCCGTCGACGCGGTAGCGGTTGGTCGCCAGCTCGTTGCGCAGGTACAGCGAGACGAGGTATTCGTGGTGCATGCGCGCCGGCATGCGCGTGTGGTCGGCGTTCCACGCCATCAGGTCGCTGGGCTGCTCGCGCTCGCCCATCAGGTACTCGCGCATGCGCCGCGTCCACACCAGCTCGCGCGAGTGCAGGAACTGGAACGAGCCGGCCATCTGCTCGCCGCTGAGGTAGCCCTGCTCTTTCATGATGTCGTCGAGCAGGCGGATCTGGCTCTCGTCGATGAACAGGCCGAGTTCGCCGGGCTCGGCGAAGTCGGTCTGCGCGGCCAGCAGCGTCATCGTCGCCAGCGGCGGCAGGTCGTCGGTGCCCGCCGGGCGCTCGCGCCGCGCGAGCGCGGCCACCGCGATCGCGAGCAGCGTGCCGCCGAGGCAGTAGCCCATCGCGTGCACCGGCGTCGCGGCGCCCTCGATGCGGCCGACGGCGCGCAGCGCGTCGAACACGCCCAGGCGCAGGTAGTCGTCCATCGACAGGTCGCGGTCGGCCGCCTCGGGGTTGCGCCACGACAGCATGTACACCGTGTGGCCCTGGCCGACCAGCCAGCGCACCATCGAGTTGTGCGGCGACAGGTCGAGGATGTAGTACTTCATGATCCACGACGGGATCACGAGCAGCGGCTCGGGGTGCACGCGCGGCGTCGCGGCGTCGTAGCGGATCAGCTCGATCAGCCGGTTGCGCCAGACGACCTGGCCGGGCGTGACGGCGACGTCGCGGCCGACCTCGAAGTGCGCCGGCTCGTCGGTGCCCGGCCAGCGCACGCCGGTGACGTCCTCGAGCCAGTGGCGCGCCCCCTTGGCGAGGTGCGCGCCGCCGGAGGCGATCGCGTCGCGCAGCACGACGGGATTCGTCGGCAGGAAGTTGGCCGGCGTCAGCATGCCGAGCCACTGGCGCGCGAAGAAGGCCGTCAGGTCGGCGTGGTGCGCCGTCATGCCGGGCAGGCGCGAGGCCTCGCGCCAGAACGTCTCGGCGTTGCGGAAGCCCTCGCGCCACACCGAGAACGGCCACTGCGTCCAGGCCGGGTCGCGAAAGCGCGGGTCGTCGTCGGCCGCGCCCACCGGGCGCTCGCCGTCGAGGCCGGCCGCGACGCGCCACGTGTCGATGCCCAGCTGCGCCGCGCGCGCGGCGAGCTCCATCTGCCGGCCGGGCGACACGCCGAGGTGCCACGCCCAGTCGGCCCACGCGAGCGACAGCGAGATCGGCGACAGGTTGCCGAGCCAGGGCGCGGCGGCGGCGTGCAGCAGGCGGTCGAGGCGCTCGGTGGGCGGCTCGCCGCCCTGTGCGGTGGACGGGGCGGACTCGGTCATCGGCGGCGTCCCGGTGGCCGGGGTCCTTGCATTCTCGCCCCGTTGAGGCACCGCGGCGCGGCGCGGTGCCACCTCGCGTTGCGCCACGTCAGACGTTGAACAGGAAGTTCATCACGTCGCCGTCCTTGACGACGTAGTCCTTGCCCTCCGAGCGCATCTTGCCGGCGTCCTTGGCGCCTTGCTCGCCGCCGTAGGCGATGAAGTCGTCGAAGGCGATCGTCTGTGCGCGGATGAAGCCGCGCTCGAAGTCGCTGTGGATCACACCGGCGGCCTGCGGCGCGGTCGCGCCGACGGGAATCGTCCACGCGCGCACTTCCTTGACGCCGGCGGTGAAGTAGGTCTGCAGACCGAGCAGCCTGTACGCGGCGCGGATCAGCCGGTTCAGCCCCGGCTCGTCCTGCCCCATCTCGGCGAGGAACATCGCGCGGTCCTCGTCGCTCATCTCGGCGAGCTCGGCCTCGGTCTTCGCGCAGATCGCGACCACCGGCGCGTTCTGCTTGGCGGCGAATTCGCGCAGGCGGTCGAGGAACGGGTTGTGCTCGAAGCCGTCCTCGGCGACGTTGCCGACGAACATCGCCGGCTTCGCGGTGATCAGGCACAGCGGCTTGAGCACCGCGAGCTCTTCCTTGCTGAAGTCGATCGAGCGCACCGGCCTGGCCTCGTTGAGCGCCGCCTCGCACTTCTTCAGCACGTCGACGAGGCGCTGCGCCTCCTTGTCGCCGCCGGCCTTCGCGACCTTGGTGTAGCGCGCCAGCGCCTTCTCGACGGTGGCCAGGTCGGCCAGGCACAGCTCGGTCTGGATGACCTCGATGTCGGCGATCGGGTCGACGCGGCCGGCGACGTGGACCACGTTCGGGTCGTCGAAGCAGCGCACGACGTTGACGATCGCGTCGGTCTCGCGGATGTGGCTGAGGAACTGGTTGCCCAGGCCCTCGCCCTTGCTCGCACCGGCCACGAGCCCCGCGATGTCGACGAACTCGACGATCGCCGGCACGACGCGCTCGGGCTTGACGATCGCGGCCAGCTGCGCGAGGCGCGGGTCGGGCACCTCGACGACGCCGACGTTGGGCTCGATCGTGCAGAACGGGTAGTTCTCGGCCGCGATGCCGGCTTTCGTCAGCGCGTTGAACAGGGTCGACTTGCCGACGTTGGGCAGGCCGACGATGCCGCATTTGAGGCTCATGGGACGGGGGCTTTCGCGGACGTTCGCAGGGGCCGGAATTGTAGGTGGCGGCCCACACTGCGCCGACGCGAGATGCCGATGAGCGAGCGCGCGACGCTGACGAAGGGCCTCGGCGGCGGTGTCGTCGTGCGCCGCCTGCTGCCCCGCGCGCGGCGGCCCGCGGCCTGACGCCGGTGCCCGAGCAGCCAGGTCAGCCGCCGGTCCTGCCGCGCAGCATCAGCACGTTGCCGGCCACGGCGAGCGCCGCGCCGATGAAGGTCAGCGCGTCGGGACGGTAGCCCTCGAACGCGACCGACACCGCCAGCGCGAGCAGCGGCGTCATCACGCCGACGGCGGCGCTGCGCCCGGGGCCCAGGCGGTCGAGCAGGCTGAGGTAGGCGGCGAAGGTCAGTACCGTGCCGGCCAGTGTCAGGTACGCCAGCGCCGCCCACCAGCGCACGGTGGCCGGCGGCAGCGGCTCGTGAGCGCCGGCGAACACGAGCGCCCAGGTCAGCAGCGCGCTCCATGCCATGCCGTAGCCGAGCGCAGGCCAGAACGGGATCTCGTGCGCGCGGTTGCGGCTCGCGATCAGGCTGCCGGCCGACGACAGCGCCACCGCCAGCACCGTCAGCGCGGCGCCGAGTGCGACAGCGCTGCCCGCGTCGGCCGCGCGCCACTGCGGTGCGAACACGAGCGCGACGCCGGTCACGCCCGCGATGCCGCCGGCGACGAAGCGCGCCGTCAGCGGCGCGCCGAACAGCCAGCGCGCGCCCAGCCCGTTGACCAGCGGCGACGCCGCATAGCCGACCGCGACCAGCCCCGACGGCACGTGGCGCTCGGCGTGGTAGATCGCGACGTACGACAGCGAGAACATGAACGCGCCCTGCAGTGCCAGCCGCAGGTGCTGCGCAGCGCCGAAGCGCAGCCGCCCGCCACGCCACGCCCACGCCGCGAGCACGACGAGCGCAGCGAGCGAGAAACGCCACGCGACGCCGACCTCGGGCGACGTCGCGTCGATCTGCCACGTGATCGCGTACCACGTCGTGCCCCACGTGAGCACGCACAGCGCGAACAGCTGCCAGCTCGGCAGGGCCTGCATCGAAGGTGCGCGGGGGAGCGCCCGCGCGTCAGAACGCGACCGTCGCGCGCCCGCGCGCGCCGGCGCGCAGCCGGTGCTCGACGCCGCCGACGACGACGGCGTTCATCCCGAACGTGACGGCGCCGCCCAGCCGCGCATCGGCGCGGTACAGCGCGAGCGTGTCGCCGGGCTCGGTGCCGACCGCGGCGGTGGCCGGGTCGACGTTGGGGGTCGTGCAGCGCGTGCAGGGCTTGGTCAGCTTCAGCACGACGGGCCCGTCGGGCGAATCGAGCGTCAGCGTGTCGACGAAGTCCTCGCCGTGGGCGTCGAGCCCGTCGAGCACGAGGTTGGGGCGGAAGCGCTCCATCGCCACCGGTGGCTGGCCGCGCGCGGCCAGGCGCCGGTTGAGCTCGGCCAGCGACGCCGTCGAGACGACGAGCAGCGCGAAGCCGTCGGCGAATGCGGTCTGCGCGTCGACGCCGCCGCTGTAGCGCGGGTCCGACGCGCGCCGCTGCTCGGGGTCGAAGCGCACCAGCCGCGCACGGCGGCCGAGGTAGTCGCTGAACCACTGCGCGGCGAGTTCGCCCATGTCGTAGGCGCGCACCTCGTCGTCCCACACGCGCACGCGGCACGGCGCCTCGACGGCGTCGAGCGACAGGTGCAGCGCGAGCATGCCCGGCGCGCGCAGCACCAGGTCGTCGACGCGCAGCGTCGGCGCGACGAGCGCGAGCCGCGGCAGCTCGCGCTGCGTCAGGAACTCGCCGTGCTCGTCGACGACCATCCACGCGCGGTCGAACTCGAGGCCGGTCTCGATCAGCAGCGCCTCGTGCACGCCGATGCCGCCGCAGGATTTGACGGGATACAGGTGCAGCGATTGCAGCGTGACGTCGAGGTCGGACATGGCGGGGGCGCGGGGCGACGGCAGGGTGCGCCGGTGCGGCGCGGGGCCGCATTGTTCCACCGCGCCCGCGCGCCGGGCGTCGGCGCCGCCCCGGGGGGATAATCACCCATGATGACCGATACCCCTGCCCTCGCGGACGCGCCCGGGATCGCCGGTGACGCGCCGCCCGCGGCCCCGCTGTTCTCGAGCGTCGCGCTCGACCCCAAGCTGCTGCGCGCCGTCGCCGACGCCGGCTACACGGCGATGACGCCGATCCAGGCCAAGGCGATCCCGATCGTGCTCGCCGGCCGCGACGTGATGGGCGCCGCGCAGACCGGCACCGGCAAGACGGCGGCGTTCACGCTGCCGCTGCTGCAGAAGATGCTGCGCCACGAGAACGCGTCGGCGTCGCCGGCGCGGCACCCCGTGCGCGCGCTCGTGCTCGCGCCGACGCGCGAACTCGCCGACCAGGTCGCGGCCAACGTCAAGACCTACGCGAAGTACACGCAGCTGCGCAGCACCGTGGTGTTCGGCGGCGTCGACATGAAGCCGCAGACGGCCGAACTGAAGCGTGGCGTCGAGGTGCTGATCGCCACGCCCGGGCGGCTGCTCGACCACATCGAGGCCAAGAACTGCGTGCTCAACCAGGTCGAGTACGTCGTGCTCGACGAGGCCGACCGCATGCTCGACATCGGCTTCCTGCCCGACCTGCAGCGCATCCTCAGCTTCCTGCCGAAGCAGCGCCAGACGCTGCTGTTCTCGGCCACGTTCTCGCCCGAGATCAAGCGGCTCGCGCAGAGCTACCTGCACGACCCGGTGACGGTCGAGGTCGCGCGGCCGAACGCCACCGCCTCGACCGTCGAGCAGCACTTCTACAGCGTCGACGCCGACGACAAGCGCGCCGCGGTGCGCCAGATCCTGCGCGAGCGCAACCTCGCGCAGGCCATCGTGTTCGTCAACTCCAAGCTCGGCTGCGCGCGGCTCGCGCGCGCGTTCGAGCGCGACGGCCTGCGCACCAACGCGCTGCACGGCGACAAGAGCCAGGACGAGCGGCTCAAGGCGCTCGACGCGTTCAAGAAGGGCGAGGTCGACGTGCTCGTGGCCACCGACGTCGCCGCGCGCGGGCTGGACATCGCCGACCTGCCGGCGGTCTTCAACTACGACGTGCCGTTCAACGCCGAGGACTACGTCCACCGCATCGGCCGCACCGGGCGCGCCGGGGCCTCGGGGCTCGCGGTGACGCTGGTCACGCGCGACGACGCGCGGCTGGTGGCCGAGATCGAGAAGCTGATCAAGAAGAAGATCGAGCTCGAGCCGCTCGAACTCGACGACGCGCGCGCCCGGCGCCCGCGCCGCGGCGACGACGCCGCCGGCGAGCGCCGGGTCGAGCCCCGCGCGCAGCGTCCCGCGCGTGCGCCCGAGCCGCGCCGGGCGCCGCCGCCGTCCGATCCGCTGTTCGACCGGCCCTACGAACCGTCGGACGCCCCGCCGGCACCGGCCGCGCCGGACACCGCGGCCGGCGCCGCGCCGGAGAAGCCGCGCGCGCCGGGTATCAAGGCGAAGAGGCCGGTCGCGGCGCTGCTCGGCGGGCGCCGCGGCAGCTGAGTGGCGGTGCCCGCGCCGCCGCCGTCCTGGCGGCGGCTGGCGGGGGTCGCGTTCGTGCTGGCCCTCACCGGTGGCGCCGTCGTCGCGCTGTGGCCGGCCGACGGGGCGCCACCGCCGTTTCCCCACGTCGACAAGCTCGCCCACGCGCTGGGCTTTGCCGTGCTGTGGGCGCTGGGCCGTGCGGCGGGCGTGCGGCCGCTGCCGCTCGCGCTGGGCCTGCTCGCCTACGGCGCGGCGATCGAGGGCCTGCAGGCGCTGACGCCGACGCGCGAGGCGTCGTGGGCCGACTGGCTGGCCGACGGCGCCGGGCTCCTGCTCGGCCACGCGCTGCTCGCGCGCGGGGCGCCGCGGCGGCTCTAGCCGAGGAACAGGAAGACGGCGGGCCGGCGGTCGAACACCGGCGGCTCGCGCCGCCACTCGTGCACGGTGCGGCTGCGGCACCAGCCGCCGGGCAGCGTCAGCGCGCTGGCCACCGCGAGCCGCGTCGTCGGCGCCAGGTGCGCCAGCAGCGCCTGCAGCAGCGCGGCGTTGCGGTACGGCGTCTCGATCGCGATCTGCGTTTGCTGCTCGCGCCGCGAGCGCGCCTCGAGCTCGCGCAGCCGCGCCGCGAGCGCGGCCGCGTCCTGCGGCAGGTAGCCGACGAAGGCGAAGCTCTGGCCGTTCAGGCCGCTGGCGGCCAGCGCGAGCAGCAGCGAACTCGGCCCCGGCAGCGACTGCACCGGCACGCCGGCGGCGTGCGCCGCGGCCACCAGCGCCGCACCGGGGTCGGCGACGGCGGGCAGCCCGGCCTCACTGATCAGGCCCAGGTCCTCGCCGGCCAGCGCCGGCGCGAGCAGCTCGTGCCACGCGGCGGCCGGCGCCGGCGCCGCGCCGCCCTTGGCCGGCCGCGGCAGCTCGCGGATGAGCACCTGCTGCAGCGGATGCGCCAGCGGCACGACGGCGTCGACGCGCTTGAGGAACGCGCGCGTCGTCTTCGCGTTCTCGGCCACCCAGCAGCGCAGCCGCGCCGCCTCGCGCAGCACGCCGTGCGGCAGCACGTCGGCGAGGTCGACCGGCTCGCTGGCGAGGTCCAGCGTGTTGGGCACCAGCAGCAGGCGGCCCGGCGGCGTCATGACGCCGCGGCGATCGGGTCGAGCCCGGCCGCGCGCAGCAGCGCGCAGGTGCGCATCAGCGGCAGGCCGACGAGAGCGGTCGGGTCGTCGCTGTCGATCGCCTCGAGCAGCGCGATGCCCAGCGACTCGCTCTTGGCGCTGCCCGCGCAGTCGTACGGCTGCTCGAGACGCAGGTAGCGCTCGATCTGCGCGTCGTCGAGCGTGCGGAAGTGCACCGTGACCGGTGCCAGCTTCACGTCGGCGAAGCCGTGTGCGGCGCACACGACGGCCACCGCGGTGTGGAACACGACGCGCCGCCCGCTCATCGCGCGCAATTGCTCGACGGCGCGTGCGTGGCTGCCGGGCTTGCCGATCGCCTGGCCGTCGAGCTCGGCGACCTGGTCCGAGCCGATCACGACCGCCTGCGGGTGCTGCGCCGCAACGGCGTGCGCCTTTGCGAGCGCCAGGCGCTGCGCGAGCGCTGCCGGCGCCTCGCCGGGCAGTGGTGTCTCGTCGACCGCCGGCGCGACGACGTCGAACGCGATGCGCAGCCGCGCGAGCAGCTCGCGGCGGTAGCGCGACGTCGACGCGAGGATCAGGGCGGGCGGCGTGTCCATCGGGGCCCGATTGTCGCTGCCGCCGGCAGGGCGTGCGCCGGCCTACACTCGCCGGCATGAAGCCGAAGCCGCGCGTGCACGACCCCCGGCGCCTCGACGTGGCGGCGTTCGCCGCCGACGGCGGCGAGCTGCAGGGGCACTGGCCGCTGGCCGGGTTCGCCCGCCTGGCGGACGATCACCCGCCCGAGGCGCCGCCGGTCCACGGCGACGTGATGTGGCACGTGCGCGGCGTGCAGCAGCCGCAGCCGGGCGGCGCGCTGCGCCGGTGGCTCGAGATCGACGCACGGGTGACCGTCGTGCGGCGCTGCCAGCGCTGCCTGCATCCGGTGTCGTTGCCGCTGCACGTCGGCCGTCGGCTGCGCTTCGTCGACGACGAGGCGCAGGCGGCGCAACTCGACCTCGACAGCGACGACGACGTGCTCGCGCTCGAGCGCGCGCTCGACCTGCACGAACTGATCGAGGACGAACTGCTGCTCGCGCTGCCGATGGTGCCGCGTCACGACGCCTGCCGCCCGCCGGGCGCGCAGCCGTCGCCGCCCGGCGACGAGGCAGCCGCCGACCAGCCGCACCCGTTCGCTGCGCTGGCCGACTGGCGCGGCAAGGGTCGCCGGCACTGAGCGACATCGGCCGCAGCGGGGTGGAATGCTATACTGCCGGGCTTTGCGATTCGGCGCCTTCGCCGTGGCGTGCCGCTTGCGCGGTGCGTCGCGCACCCTGGCGGCGCGCGCGGGCGGGATCCGCGATGCGGTCTGCCCGCGACGTGGCGAGGAGGCACACGCAGCCGTCGTGACGGTCGGGAGCGCCGAGCCCGCCTCGCGACACGCGCCCGACCGTTGGCGCGGGCCGGCCGCCTGCGCGGCCGTCGGCCCGCTCGGGCTTGCTTCAGGAGAACGTCATGGCCGTCCAGCAGAACAAGAAGTCGCCGTCCAAGCGCGGCATGCACCGCTCGCACAACGCGCTCGCCGCGCCGGGCTTGGCGATCGAGCCGACCACCGGCGAGACGCATCTGCGCCACCACATCAGCCCGAGCGGCTTCTACCGCGGCCGCAAGGTGCTCAAGACCAAGGCCGACGCCTGAGCGACGCCGTCCGGCGCACGCCGCCCGCGCGGCTGCACTGCACCGTGCCCGCTTCCGCTCCCGTGACCGTGCCCCGCGCCTCGGGGCAGGGCCTGCGTCCCGTCCGACGGCCATGACGGCACCGCTGCCGGCCCTGGCGCGCGTGCGCATGGCCGTCGACTGCATGGGCGGCGACCACGGCCCGGCGGTCACGCTGCCGGCCTGCCGCGGCTTCCTCGACCGCCACCCCGACGCCGAACTGCTGCTCGTCGGCACCGAGGCCGCGTTGCGCGACGCGCGCGGCTGGCCGCGCACGCGCGTCGTCGTCGCCAGCGAGGTCGTCACGATGGACGACCCCGTCGAGGTCGCGCTGCGCAAAAAGCGCGACTCGTCGATGCGCGTGGCCATCGCGCAGCTCAAGAGCGGCGACGGCGCGCCGCCCGCCGCCGACGTATGCGTGTCGGCCGGCAACACCGGCGCGCTGATGGCGGTGGCGCGCTACCTGCTGAAGACCGTCGACGGCATCGACCGCCCGGCGATCGCCACCGTGATGCCCAACCGCAACGACGGCTACACGACGGTGCTCGACCTCGGTGCCAACGTCGACTGCACCGCCGAGCACCTGCTGCAGTTCGCCGTGCTCGGCAGTGCGCTGGTGGCCGCCATCGACGGCAAGGAAGAGCCGAGCGTGGGCCTGCTCAACATCGGCGAGGAAGCGATCAAGGGCAGCGACACGATCAAGCGCGCCGGCGAGCTGCTGCGCGCCGCCGCCGACGGCGGGCACCTGAACTTCCACGGCAACGTCGAGGGCAACGACATCTTCAGGGGCACGACCGACATCGTCGTGTGCGACGGCTTCGTCGGCAACGTCGCGCTGAAGACGGCCGAAGGGCTGGCGGCGATGCTGTCGGACTTCATCCGCCAGGAGTTCACGCGCACCGCGTACGCCAAGTTCGCCGCGCTCGTCGCGCTGCCGGTGCTCAAGCACTTCAAGTCGCGCGTCGACCACCGGCGCTACAACGGTGCCGCGCTGCTCGGGCTGCGCGGTCTCGTCTTCAAGAGCCATGGCTCGGCCGACGCCTTCGCGTTCGAGCATGCGCTGTCGCGCGCGTACGACGCGGCGCGCAACCGGCTGCTCGACCGCGTGCACGACCGCATCCTCGACACCCTGCAGGCGCTGCCCGAGCCGGCCGCGCCCGCGCTTCGCACCGCATGAACGCAGCGCCCCGCACGACCCGCATCACCGGCACCGGCAGCCACCTGCCGCCGCGGCGCCTGACCAACGACGACCTCGCGCGCGACCTCGCCGCGCGCGGCATCGAGACCTCGGACGCCTGGATCGTCGAGCGCACCGGCATCCGCGCGCGCCATTTCGCCGACGCAGGCGTCAACGCGAGCGACCTCGCGCTGCCGGCGTGCCAGCGTGCACTCGAGGCCGCCGGCCGTCGCGCCGACGAGATCGACCTGATCGTCGTCGCTACCTCGACGCCGGACATGGTGTTCCCGTCGACGGCGGCGATCCTGCAGGCCAAGCTCGGCGCGGCCGGCTGCCCGGCGTTCGACGTGCAGGCCGTGTGCTCGGGCTTCGTCTACGCGCTGACGGTGGCCGACGCGATGATCCGCACCGGCGGCGCGAGCAAGGCGCTCGTCGTCGGCGCCGAGGTGTTCTCGCGCATCCTCGACTTCGACGACCGCACGACCTGCGTGCTGTTCGGCGACGGCGCCGGCGCCGTCGTGCTCGAAGCCAGCGACGAACCCGGCCTGCTGGCCAGCGAGCTGCACGCCGACGGGCGCCACGCCGGCATCCTGTGCGTGCCGGGCACGGTGTCCGGCGGCAAGGCGCTCGGCGACCCGCTGCTGAAGATGGACGGTCAGGCCGTGTTCAAGCTCGCGGTGCACGTGCTCGACGAAGTCGCGCGCTCGGTGCTGGCCAAGGCCGGGCGCACCGAGGCCGACATCGACTGGCTGATCCCGCACCAGGCCAACATCCGCATCATGCACAGCACGGCCAAGCGCCTGAAGCTCGGCCCCGAGCGCGTCATCGTCACCGTCGACCAGCACGGCAACACGTCGGCGGCGTCGATCCCGCTGGCGCTCGACGTCGGCGTGCGCGACGGGCGCATCCGCCGCGGCGACACGGTGCTGCTCGAAGGCGTCGGCGGCGGCTTCACGTGGGGCGCCGTGCTGCTCGATTTCTGAACTCCCGGAGACCCGTTTCGATGACCACCTTCGCCGTCGTCTTCCCCGGCCAGGGCTCGCAGTCGGTCGGCATGCTCGACGCGTTCGGCGACCACCCCGAAGTGCGTCGCACGCTCGCCGAGGCGTCGGACGCGCTCGGCGAGGACATCGCCGCGCTGATCCACGCGGGCCCGAAGGAGCGGCTCGACCTGACGACGAACACGCAGCCGGTGATGCTGACCGCCGGCGTCGCGTGCTGGCGCGCGCTGCACGCCGAAACCGGCCTCGAGCCGGTCGCCGTGGCCGGGCACTCGCTGGGCGAGTACGCGGCGCTGGTCGCCGCCGGCGTGCTGAGTCTGGCCGACGCGCTGCCGCTGGTGCGCTTTCGCGCGCAGGCGATGCAGGAAGCGGTGCCGCCCGGCGAGGGCGCGATGGCGGCGATCCTCGGGCTCGACGCCGACGCAGTGGTCGATGGCTGCGCGCAGGCGGCTGCCGCCACCGGCCAGGTCGTCACCGCGGCCAATTTCAACGACCCGAAGCAGACCGTGATCGCCGGCACCAAGGCGGCGGTCGACAAGGCTTGCGACATCCTGAAGGCTGCCGGCGCCAAGCGCGCGCTGCCGCTGGCGGTGTCGGCGCCATTCCATTGCCCGCTGATGAAGCCCGCGGCCGACCGGCTGAAGGAACGGCTGGCGACGGTGGCGCTGGCCGCCCCGCGCATCGCGGTGGTCAACAACGTCGACGTCGCGTCGCCCACCGACCCGGCGGCGATCGCCGACGCGCTGTACCGCCAGGCTTACCAGCCGGTGCGCTGGGTCGAGGTCGTGCGCGCGCTGCGCGCGCGCGGCGTCACGCACGTCGTCGAGTGCGGGCCGGGCAAGGTGCTCGCCGGCCTGACCAAGCGCATCGACGCCGAGCTGGTCAGCGCCGCCGTCTACGACCCGGCGACGCTCACCGAGGTGAAGGGGCTGCTGCAATGAGCGAGACGACGGCCGCGCTGGCCGGGCAGGCGGCACTGGTGACGGGTGCCTCGCGCGGCATCGGGCGCGCGATTGCGCTGGCGCTCGCGCAGCAGGGCGTGCGCGTGACCGGCACGGCGACGACACCGGCGGGCGCACAGGCCATCGCGCAGACGCTGGCGGCGTACGAGGGCTGTGCGGGCATCGTGCTCGACGTCAACGACGCCGCCGGCGTCGAGGCCGCCGTCGATGCCGTCGTCAGGCAGCACGGCGCGATCCACATCCTCGTCAACAACGCCGGCATCACGCGCGACACGCTGGCGATGCGCATGAAGGACGAGGACTGGGACGCCGTCCTCGACACCAACCTGAAGGCGGTGTTCCGCGCGAGCCGCGCGGTGATGCGGCCGATGATGAAGCAGCGCTACGGGCGCATCGTCAACATCACGTCGGTCGTCGGCGCCAGCGGCAACGCGGGGCAGGCCAACTACGCCGCGGCCAAGGCGGGCGTGGCCGGCATGACGCGCTCGCTCGCGCGCGAACTCGGCAGCCGCGGCATCACCGTCAACTGCGTCGCGCCCGGCTTCATCGCCACCGACATGACCGACGCGCTGCCGCAGGCGCACAAGGACGCGCTGCTGCAGCAGATTCCGCTCGCGCGGCTGGGCACGCCGGCCGAGGTGGCCGCCGCGGTGGTGTTCCTGGCCTCGCCGCAGGCCGGCTACGTCACCGGCACCGAGCTGCACGTCAATGGCGGCATGTACATGGCCTGAGGCGGGCGGCCGCCGCAGCGTCGCCCGGTAGAATCCGGGCCGTTTTTTCCTTTCACTCCCGGAGGAGTCATGAGCGATATCGAAGCGCGCGTCAAGAAGATCATCGCCGAACAGCTCGGCGTGTCGGAAGCCGAGGTGACGAACGAGAAGGCCTTCGTCGCCGACCTGGGCGCCGACTCGCTCGACACGGTGGAACTGGTGATGGCGCTCGAGGACGAGTTCGGCATCGAGATTCCGGACGAGGAGGCCGAGAAGATCACCACCGTGCAGCTGGCGATCGACTACGCCATGAAGCACCAGAAGGCCTGATCGAGCGCATGTCGCGTCGCCGCGTCGTCGTCACCGGCCTCGGGCTCGTCAGCCCGGTCGGCAACACTGTCGCCGAGGGCTGGGCCAACCTGGTCGCCGGCCGTTCGGGCATCGCCCCCATCACGCGCTTCGATGCTTCGTCGCTGGCCGTGCGCTTCGCCGGCGAGGTCAAGGGGTTCGATGTCGAGGCCTACATCCCGGGCAAGGAAGCCCGGCACATGGACACGTTCATCCACTACGGGATGGCGGCGTCGGTGCAGGCGATCCAGGACGCCGGGCTGCCCACGGGCAGCGAGCTGTCGGAAGACGC
The DNA here is from genome assembly GCF_022631395.1 of Calidifontimicrobium sp. SYSU G02091. Taxonomy (NCBI): domain Bacteria; kingdom Pseudomonadati; phylum Pseudomonadota; class Betaproteobacteria; order Burkholderiales; family Sphaerotilaceae; genus Azohydromonas; species Calidifontimicrobium sp. SYSU G02091. The sequence goes on along the minus strand of NZ_JALBGB010000002.1, from coordinate 16,950 downwards.
GGCCGAGCGCATCGGCGTGATGGTCGGCTCGGGCATCGGCGGCCTGCCGATGATCGAGCAGACGCACAAGGACTACATCGAGCGCGGCGCGCGCCGCATCTCGCCGTTCTTCGTGCCGGCGTCGATCATCAACATGATCTCCGGTCACGTGTCGATCCGCTACGGCTACACCGGGCCGAACCTGGCGATCGTGACGGCGTGCACCACCGGCCTGCACTGCATCGGCGAGGCCGCCCGGCTGATCGAGTACGGCGACGCCGACGTGATGATCGCCGGCGGCGCCGAGAGCACGGTCTCGCCGCTGGGCATCGGCGGCTTCGCCGCGGCGCGCGCGCTGTCCACGCGCAACGACGACCCGGCGACCGCGTCGCGGCCGTGGGACAAGGACCGCGACGGGTTCGTGCTCGGCGAGGGCGCGGGTGTGCTCGTGCTCGAGGAGTACGAGCACGCGAAAAAGCGCGGCGCGAAGATCTACGCCGAGCTCGCCGGCTTCGGCATGGGGGCCGACGCGTACCACATGACGGCGCCCAACGTCGACGGCCCGAAGCGCGCGATGAAGGCGGCGCTGCGCAACGCCGGCGTCAACCCCGACGAGGTGCAGTACCTCAACGCGCACGGCACCTCGACGCCGCTGGGCGACGTCAACGAGACCAACGCGATCAAGCTCGCGTTCGGCGACCACGCGAAGAAGATGGTCGTCAACTCGACGAAGTCGATGACGGGCCACCTGCTCGGCGGCGCCGGCGGCATCGAGTCGGTGTTCACGGTGCTCGCGGTGCACCATCAGGTGTCGCCGCCGACGATCAACATCTTTTCGCAGGACCCGGAGTGCGACCTCGATTACTGCGCGAACGTCGCGCGCGAAATGAGGATCGAAGTCGCGGTGAAGAACAATTTCGGTTTCGGCGGCACCAACGGCACGCTGGTGTTCCGGCGCGCATGAGCCGCGCCGCAGTGCGATGCGGCGGCGTGGGCGGCTGGGGATGACGGCATGAGCTCGGCTCCCGTCGTCGAGGTCCGTGCTGGCGCCGATGTGGCGTCGCGCGCGGTCGTCGCCGTCCTGGTGGCCGCCGCAGTCGCCCTCTTCGTGGGATGGGTGTTCGCGCTGGCCGGTGCATCGACCGGTGTGCAGGCGGCCGCGTCCGTGGTCGGCCTGTGGGCAGGTGCGGTGGCCTGGCGTCACTGCCACGCCGGGATGGGGCTGCTGCGCTGGGAAGGTCGCCGCTGGCATTGGGTGCCCGGCCGCGATGCGCCGGCCGTCGAGGGTGCGCTGACCGTGGCCGTCGATCTGGACATCTGGCTGCTGCTGCGCTTCGACGCCGTCGACGGGCGGCGGCGATGGATCGCAGTGTCGCGTGCGCGACACGCTGCGCGCTGGCACGCGCTTCGCTGCGCCGTCCACGCGCGCGGCGCCGACGCGGGCGTGGTCGCGCGCCTGCCGGTGTGATCGATGAGCGCCGAAGCCGACGCCCAACTCGTCGAACGCGTCAAGCGCGGTGACGCGCGCGCCTTCGAGCTGCTGGTCGTCAAGTACCAGCGCCGCGTCGAGCGGCTGATCGCGCGCATGGTGCGCGACGTCGACCTGGTGCCCGACATCGCGCAGGAGACCTTCATCCGCGCGTACCGGGCGCTGCCGCAGTTCCGCGGCGACAGCGCCTTCTACACGTGGCTGTACCGGATCGCGGTCAACACCGCCAAGAAGGCCCTCGTCGAGCTCAAACGCGATCCGCTGGTGTCGGAGGCGGCGCGCAGCGCTGGCGACGACGGCGACGAAACTTCCCGCGTGGAGAACGAACTAACCGACGCCGAAACGCCGGACGCGATGCTCGCGAGCAAGCAGGTCGCGGCGACGGTGAACGCGGCCATCGAGGCTCTTTCCGAGGATTTGCGCCAGGCGATCACCCTGCGGGAGATCGAAGGCTTGAGCTACGAGGAGATCGCCGAAGTGATGAATTGCCCGATCGGCACCGTGCGTTCGCGGATCTTTCGTGCCCGCGAGGCCATCGCCGAGCGGCTGCGGCCCTTGCTGGGCACGCGCGAAGGCGAGCGCTGGTGAGTGCGGGGTCGGTCGAACTGGTGGAGTGCAAGATGTCGGACGCAGTGGATCGTGAGCAGCAGCGGCAACGCCTGTCGGCGATGATGGATGGTGAGCTGGGCAGCGCCGACGTGGCGCGCCTGTGCCGCGACTGGCGTGACGACGGCGAGTTGCGTGTGACCTGGCACGCCTACCACCTGATCGGCGACGTGATGCGCTCCGAAGACCTCGCGTACGACGCCCGCCACGACGAGGCCTTCCTGCAGGCGCTGCGGCGGCGGCTGGCCGACGAGCCGGTCGTGATGGCGCCGGCGGCCACGATCGCAGCCAGCGCGCCCGCGCGCCGCCGGCGCTGGCTGGCGCCGGCCGCGGTGGCGGCCGGCTTCGTCGCGGTCGCTGGTGTGATGGTCGTCACACGGCTGGCTGCGCCGGGTGGCGAAGCGCCGACCGCCGTGATCGCGAGCCAGCCGGCTCCAGCCGGTGTGGCGATGCGTGTGTCGAACGTGGCGTCGGGCGCGGCGGTGGCGCCGGCGGCCGGCGTCGACGGCGTGCTGATCCGCGACGCGCAGCTCGACCGCTACCTGCAGGCGCACAAGCAGTACGGCCCCAGCGCCGTGCTCGTGCCCGGCGGCGTCGTGCGCAGCACCGCCAGCGCCGTGCCGCAACCGCAACGCTGACGCGCTCGACGATGCGAATGCGTTCGCTGATCCGCTGCCTCGTGCTGGCCGTCTCGGCCGGCTTCGTGTCGGCGTCGTGGGCCGCGGATGCGGCCGCAGCGGGTTCCAGTGCAGCGGATCCGTCGGCGTGGATCCGTCGCATCCACGAGGCCGTGGCGTACGGCAACTACCAGGGCACGCTGGTGTCGAGCGTGGGGGGCGTCGTCAGCAGCTCGCGCATCGCTCACTACTGCGACGGGCGGCAGCAGTTCGAGCGCGTCGAGATGCTCGACGGGCAGAACCGTGTCGTCTACCGCCACAACGACGTCGTGCACACGCTGTGGCCGACGCAGCGCGTGGCGGTCGTCGAGCGTCGCGACGAGGTCGACGCCGGGCCGGCGCTGCTGCGCGTGCAGCCGGATGCGCGCGTGTTCGAGCGCTACGAACTGCGCGCCGAAGGCGACGACCGCGTCGCGGGTCACGATGCGACGGTGTACCTGCTGCAGCCGCGCGACGATGCGCGCTTTGCGCAGCGCCTGTGGGTCGAGCGTCGCAGCGGCTTGCTGCTGCGCACCGACGTGCTGTCGTCCGATGGTCGCGTGCTCGAGAGCGCCGCGTTCAGCGACGTGACGATCGGCGTCAAGCCGCAGCCCGACGTGGTGTTGCGCTCGATGAAGAGGCTCGATGGCTACCGCGTGCTGCGGCCGACCCTGGCGCCGACCGAACTGGCCGCCGAGGGCTGGCAGATCGCGCCGGTGCCGGGCTTCGTCCAGGTGCGCGGCGTGCGCCGCAGCGTGGCGGCGGGCGAATCGGAGCACGACGACACCGTGCTGCAGGCGGTGTTCTCCGACGGCCTGACGCATGTGTCCGTGTTCATCGAGCCGTACCGCGAGGGACGTCACCGCGCGGGACAGACGGCGATCGGCGCGACGCACACGTTGATGAAGCGCCACGATCAATGGTGGGTCACGGTGATGGGCGACGTCCCAATGACGACCGTCGCGCGCTTCGCCGACGCCGTGCAGCGTCGGCGCTGAGGCCGCCAGCGACGCCGCGTGCCGCGGTCCGGGAAAACAATCTGAGCACAGAACGGCGAGGATCGACCGCCGACGAGGAGTGATGACGATGTCTTGGTTGCAGCCATCGAGGCAACTGGCCGCCGGCGTGACGCTGGCGGCGGCACTGCTGGCGGTGTGGCCGGTGGCCGACGCGGCCGCGCAGACGGTGGCGCTGCCGGACTTCACCGAACTGGTCGAGCGCGTCGGACCGGCGGTCGTCAACATCCGCACCCTCGAGCGCGGCCGCCAGGTTTCGCGCGCGACGCCGGAGCTCGATCCGAACATGGAGGAGTTCCTGCGCCGCTTCGGCATCCCGCTGCCGGGGCGTCCCGATCCGCGGCGCGCGCCGCCCGGCAACGACGAGCCCAGGCAGCGCGGCGTCGGTTCGGGGTTCATCGTCAGCCCCGACGGTTTCGTGATGACCAACGCGCACGTGGTCGAGGGGGCCGACGAGGTCATCGTCACGCTGCCCGACCGGCGCGAGTTCAAGGCGCGCATCGTGGGTGCCGACCGCCGCACCGACGTCGCGATCGTGAAGATCGAAGCCACCGGCTTGCCGACGGTCAAGATCGGCGACGTCAACAAGCTCAGGGTCGGCGAATGGGTGGTGGCCATCGGCTCGCCGTTCGGGCTCGAGAACACGGTCACCGCGGGCATCGTCAGTGCGAAGCAGCGCGACACCGGCGACTACCTGCCCTTCATCCAGACCGACGTCGCGATCAACCCGGGCAACTCGGGCGGGCCGCTGCTGAACCTGCGCGGCGAAGTCGTGGGCATCAACTCGCAGATCTACAGCCGCTCGGGCGGTTTCATGGGCATCTCGTTCGCGATCCCGATCGACGAGGCGGTGCGCGTGTCGGAACAGCTGCGCCAGCACGGGCGCGTGATCCGCGGGCGCATCGGCGTGCAGATTGCTCCGGTGACGAAGGAGGTCGCCGAGGCGATCGGCCTCGGCGAAGCACGCGGCGCGCTGGTGCAAAGCGTCGAGGCCGGTGGGCCGGCCGACAAGGCGGGCATCGAGGCCGGCGACATCATCACGCGCGTCGACGGCAAGCCGGTCGAGAAGTCGGTCGACCTGCCGCGCATCGTCGGCGGCACCGCACCAGGCACGCAGTCGAAGATCCAAGTCTTCCGTCGTGGCAGCTACCGCGACGTGACGGTAGCGGTGGCCGAGTTCGAGCCCGAGCGCCCGACGCGCGTGTCGCAGGCGCCGACGCCGGCACCGAGCACGACGAGCGCGATCGGCGCGTCGGTGTCGGACCTCAGCGACGCGCAGAAGCGCGAGCTCAGGGTGCGCGGCGGTGTCGTCGTCGATGCCGTCGACGGCCCGGCGGCGCGCGCCGGGCTGCGCGAGGGCGACGTGATCCTGTCGGTCAACAACCACGAAGTCAGTGACGCGAAGCAGTTCAACGCGCTGGTGGCCAAGGCCGACAAGAACCGGCCCATCAGCCTGATGGTGCGCCGCGGCGACTGGGTCAACTACCTCGTCGTGCGTCCGGCGGGTTGATTCGGCGGGGCGGCCCGCCGCACCGACGGCGCCAGACCCGACCGGCGTGTCGGGTCTTTCCGCTTCGTGGGAGTGCCACCGGGGGCTCGGAGCCGGGGGAGTCCGGCCAACCCAACCTCAGTAAGGTGAACGCTCGCTCACATTGCTCGGCTACGTCGCAGATTGAGCGCCCGGACAACTACAATCGGCGGCACAGGGCGTCCATTTGGACCTGCACGACGCGGGTCCAGGCGGGGCGAGTGCTCACATGACGAGTGCTCGCGGGGCTGTGTATAAGCTGTGGAGGAAATTCGCCTGTTGGCATGCTGCAACGGCCGGAAATCAAGCATTGGCGCGGGTTCCAGCCGGGGGCTTTTGGCTACAATGAAGGCCCAACAAGCAGTTGCCATACGTTTTGTTGGAAGGCGCGTCACCTCTTCGGCGCGCCTTATTTTTTTGCCCCGGTCGGGCCGCTCGCCGCGTCGCCGACGCCCTTCATGAGTCCCCGCGATGGCTGCCGGTGCGCGGCCTCGTGACGCCCCGCATCGTTCGATGGACCACATCCGCAACTTCTCGATCATTGCCCACATCGACCACGGCAAGAGCACGCTGGCCGACCGCATCATCCAGCGCTGCGGGGGCCTGTCGGAGCGCGAGATGGAAGCGCAGGTACTCGACTCGATGGACATCGAGCGCGAGCGCGGCATCACGATCAAGGCGCAGACGGCCGCGCTGAGCTACACCGCGCGCGACGGTCGCACCTATCAGCTCAACCTGATCGACACGCCCGGCCACGTCGACTTCTCGTACGAGGTCAGCCGGTCGCTGTCGGCGTGCGAGGGCGCGCTGCTCGTCGTCGACGCCAGCCAAGGCGTCGAGGCGCAGACGGTCGCCAACTGCTACACCGCGCTCGACCTCGGCGTCGAGGTCGTGCCGGTGCTCAACAAGATGGACCTGCCGCAGGCCGACCCGACGCGCGCGAAGCAGGAGATCGAAGACGTCATCGGCATCGACGCCAGCGACGCGATCCCGTGCTCGGCCAAGACGGGCGAGGGCATCGACGACATCCTCGAGGCCGTCGTGGCGCGCATGCCGCCGCCGCGCGGCAACCCCGACGGTCCGCCGCGCGCGATGATCATCGACGCCTGGTTCGACAACTACGTCGGCGTCGTGATGCTGGTGCGCGTCGTCGATGGCGTGCTGAAGAAGGGCGACCGCATCCGGCTGATGGCGACGAACGCCGTCTACCCGCTCGAGCAGCTCGGCGTCTTCACGCCCAAGTCGCAGCCGCGCGACGAGCTGCGCGCCGGCGAGGTCGGCTTTCTGATCGCCGGCATCAAGGAACTGGCCGCGGCCAAGGTCGGCGACACCGTCACGCTCGAGAAGAAGCTGCCCAACAACGCCGGCCCGGCCACCGAGCCGCTGCCCGGCTTCAAGGAGATCCAGCCGCAGGTCTTCGCCGGCCTGTACCCGACCGAGGCCAGCGAGTACGACTCGCTGCGCGACGCGCTCGAGAAGCTCAAGCTCAACGACAGCTCGCTGCGCTTCGAGCCCGAGGTCAGCCAGGCGCTGGGCTTCGGCTTCCGCTGCGGTTTCCTCGGCCTGCTGCACATGGAGATCGTGCAGGAGCGCCTCGAGCGCGAGTTCGACCAGGACCTGATCACGACCGCGCCCAGCGTCGTCTACGAGGTCGAGCTCAACGACGGCACCGTGCTCGCGGTCGAGAACCCGAGCAAGATGCCCGACCCGGGGCGCATCCGCGAGATCCGCGAGCCGATCGTGACCGTGCAGCTGTACATGCCGCAGGAGTACGTCGGCCCGGTGATGACGCTGGCCAACCAGAAGCGCGGCGTGCAGATGAACATGGCCTACCACGGCCGCCAGGTGCACCTGACGTACGAACTGCCGCTCGCGGAGATCGTGCTCGACTTCTTCGACAAGCTGAAGTCCGTCAGCCGCGGCTACGCGAGCATGGACTACGAGTTCAAGGAGTACCGCGCCGCCGACGTCGTCAAGGTCGACATGCTGATCAACGGCGAGCGCATCGACGCGCTGTCGATCATCGTGCACCGCACGCAGGCGCAGCACCGCGGACGCGAGGTGGCCGCCAAGATGCGCGAGATCATCCCGCGGCAGATGTACGACGTGGCGATCCAGGCCGCGATCGGTGCCCACATCATCGCGCGCGAGAACATCAAGGCGCTGCGCAAGAACGTGCTGGCAAAATGCTATGGGGGTGACATCACCCGCAAGCGCAAGCTGCTGGAGAAGCAGAAGGCCGGCAAGAAGCGCATGAAGCAGATCGGCACCGTCGAGGTGCCGCAGGAAGCCTTCCTCGCCATTCTCCAGGTCGACGATCGATGAGTTCCCTCACCGCGGTGCTGTACGGTGCGCTCGCCCTCTACCTCGGCGGGTGGTTCATGGGCTACTGGATGGGCAACTTCGCGCTGCTGTTGCTCGTGCTGTCGGTCGTCACGTTCGCCTACTGGCTGGCCGAGAAGCTGTACTTCAAGCCCCAGCGCGTCGCCGCCGCGGCGCGCCTCGAGCAGCAGGATCGCGAGCGCCGCGAGCAGTTGAAGAAGGCGGGCATCGACCGCATCGACGGCGACCTCGCGCAGGCCAAGCAGCAGGTCCTCGCGCAGCCGTGGTGGCTGGACTGGACGGCCGGGCTGTTCCCGGTCATCGTCGCCGTGTTCCTGCTGCGCTCGTTCCTGTTCGAGCCGTTCAAGATCCCGTCGGGTTCGATGATCCCGACGCTGCTCGTCGGCGACCTGATCCTGGTCAACAAGTACCACTACGGCCTCCGTCTGCCGGTCATCAACACCAAGATCGTCGACAACCACGCGCCGCAGCGCGGCGACGTGATCGTCTTCCGCTACCCGGTCGACCCGCGCGTCGACTACATCAAGCGCATCGCCGGCCTGCCCGGCGACGAGGTCGGCTACCTGAACAAGCGCCTGATCATCAACGGCGAGCCGGTGCCGCTCACGCCGCTGCCCGACTACTACGACGAGGACAGCCTGCGCTACGCGCTGCAGTTCTCGGAGAAGCTCGGCGAGGTCGAGCACCGCATCCTCATCGACCGTGACCGCCCCGGCTTCATCCCCGCGGTGGCGTCGTTCCCGCACCGCGACGCGTGCCGTTACAGCGCCGAGGGCGTCGTCTGCAAGGTGCCGCCGGGGCACTACTTCGTGCTCGGCGACAACCGTGACAATTCGCAGGATTCGCGTTTCTGGGGCTTCGTGCCCGACGAGAACATCGTCGGCAAGGCCTTCTTCGTGTGGATGAATTTCGGTAACCTCGGGCGCATCGGGCGTTTCCATTGACGCACAGCGGGAGATCGGGCATGCAATTGCGGCGTCGCGCAGGGGCGGTGCAGCGGGGCTTCACGCTGCTGGGGCTGCTCGCGTGGGCCATCGTGATCGGCTTCGTCGCGCTGATCGGCCTGCGCGTGTTCCCGTCGGTCAACGAGTACTTCACGATCCTGCGTGCGGTCAACAAGGTCGCCAGCGAGGGCGGGTCGACCGTCGCCGAGATCCGCGCCGCGTTCGACCGGCAGAAGGACATCGAGTACTCGATCTCGTCGATCAGCGGCCGCGATCTCGAGATCACGAAAGAGAACGACCGCGTTGTCGTGCGCTTCGCGTACGACAAGGAGATCGAACTCTTCTCCCCGGTGTACTTGCTGATCAAGTACCAGGGCGAGGGCCGGGCGCGCTAGCGGGCGGCGATGGACGGGCGCGATCCCAGGCTCGACGCCCTCCAGCAGCGGCTGGGGTACCGCTTCGGCCAGCCGCGGCTGCTGCAGCGCGCGCTGACCCATCGCAGCTTCGGTGCCGACCACAACGAACGCCTCGAGTTCCTCGGCGACGCGGTGCTCAGCGCCGCGATCTCGGCGCTGCTGTACGAGCGCTTCGCCGGCTCCGACGAGGGCGACCTGACGCGCGTGCGCGCGCACCTCGTGCGCGAGGACAGCCTGCACCGCGTCGCACTCGCGCTCGGGCTGCCCGACGTGCTGCGCCTGTCGGAGGGCGAGGCGCGCGGCGGTGGTGCGCAGCGCCCGTCGATCCTCGCCGACGCGCTCGAGGCCGTGATCGGCGGCGTGTTTCTCGATGGCGGCTTCGAGCCAGCGCAGGCGCTGGTGCGGCGTCTGTTCGGCGACGTCATCGCCGGCACCGACGCCGACAGCTGGAGCAAGGACGCGAAGACCGAACTGCAGGAGTGGCTGCAGGCGCGCAAGCTGCCGGTGCCCGCGTACAGCATCGTGGCCACGCGTGGCCAGGCGCACGCGCAGACCTTCCAGGTCGAATGTGTCGTCGCCGCGCTCGGGCTGCGCGAGCAGGGCGAAGGGCGTTCGCGCCGCGCTGCCGAGCAGGAGGCCGCGCGGCGCATGCTCGACACGCTCAAGGCCAGCGACCGCCCCGGCGGCCCGTTGCGATCGTGAGCCCCGACGCCTCCTGCGGCCGCTCAGCCCCCGATGGGGCGCGTGCTGCCAACCGGTCCAGCCGGATCCGCGCATGAACCCGGACGGTGAACCCGCCGCGCGGACCCGCTGCGGCCTGATCGCCATCGTCGGGCGCCCCAACGTCGGCAAGTCGACACTGCTCAACGCGCTGGTCGGACAGAAGATCAGCATCACGTCGCGCAAGGCGCAGACCACGCGCCACCGCATCGTCGGCGTGCGCACGGTGGACGACACGCAGTTCGTGTTCGTCGACACCCCGGGGTTCCAGACGCGGCACAGCTCGGCGCTGAACCGCACCCTCAACCGCACCGTCGTCGCGTCGCTGGCCGACGTCGACGTCGTGCTGTTCGTCGTCGAGGCGGGCAAGTTCGGCCTCGACGACGCGAAGGTGCTCGCGCTGCTGCAGGGCGATGCGATGAAGGGCAAGCCGGTGCTGCTCGTGGCCAACAAGGTCGATGCGGTGCAGCGCAAGGCCGACCTGCTGCCGTGGCTCAAGGGCATGGCCGAGCGCCACGCGTTCGCCGAGTACGTGCCGCTGTCGGCGCGCAAGCCGGCCGACGTCGAGCGGCTGCTGGGGATCGTGCGGCCTTACCTGCCCGAGCAGCCGTGGTTCTACGACGCCGACGCGCTGACCGACCGCAGCGAGCGCTTCCTCGCCAGCGAGATCGTGCGCGAGAAGCTGTTCCGCCTGACCGGCGACGAGCTGCCCTACACGTCGACCGTCGTGATCGAGAAGTGGGAGGAGGAGGGCCAGCTGCGCCGCATCGCCGCGACGATCGTCGTCGACCGCGACGCGCACAAGGCGATCGTCATCGGCGAGGGCGGCGAGCGTCTCAAGCGCATCGGCACCGAGGCGCGGCAGGATCTCGAGCGCCTGCTCGACGCCAAGGTGTTCCTCGAGCTGTGGGTCAAGGTGCGCTCGGGCTGGGCCGACCGCGAGGACCACCTGCGCAGCTACGGCTACGAGTGAGCGGCGCATGACGCGAGCACGCCGCGCCGCGCCGGCGCCGCTGGCGGCCTACGTGCTGCACCGCTGGGACTGGAGCGAGTCGAGCCTGATCGTCGACCTGTTCACGCGCGAGCTCGGCCGCGTCGTCGTGGTGGCCAAGGGTGCGAAGCGGCCGACCTCGCAGCTGCGCCCGGTGCTGCTGCCGTTCCAGCGCCTGCAGGTCACGCTCGGGCGCGGCGCCGGCGACGACGCGTCGGCCGAGATCCAGCCGCTGCGCAGCGCCGAGTGGGCCGGTGGCACACCGCTGGTCGGCGGCGCGGCGCTGCTCGCCGGCTTTTATCTCAACGAGCTGCTGCTGCGCCTGCTCGCGCGTCACGACGCGCACGCGGCCCTGTTCGACGCCTACGCTGCCACGCTGCCGGCACTGGCGGACCCCGAGGGCATCGCACAGGCTGCGCTGCGCGCATTCGAGCTCGTGCTGCTGCGCGAACTCGGCGTGCTGCCCGAGCTCGGCACCGTGACGGCGACGCAGCAGCCGGTGGCTGCCGGCGGGGCGTATGCACTGCACCCCGAGGCCGGCGTCGTCGCCAGTGCCGACGGCCGCGACGCCGTGCTCGACGGCCGCACGCTGCTCGCGCTCGACGCGGCGCTGGCCGCGACCGACCTGCCGGCGCTGCAGCACGCCTGCCGCGCGCCGGCCGCGGCGCTGCGCAGCGTGCTGCGCGCGCTGCTTCACTATCATCTGGGCTCGCCGGTGCTGCGCACGCGCGACCTCGTGCGCGACCTGCAGCGCCTGGCCGGCCAATCCCGATGAACCCGCTGATCGCCCCCGACGCCCGCAGCCACGGCGCGCGCACCGCGCTGTCGGTCAACCTCAACAAGGTCGCGCTGCTGCGCAACACGCGCCACCTCGGCATTCCGAGCGTCACGCGCGCCGCGCGCCTCGTGCTCGAGGCCGGTGCGCAGGGCATCACGGTGCACCCGCGACCCGACGGGCGTCACATCCGCGCGCACGACGTCCACGAGCTCGCCGCGCTGCTGAAGGACTGGCCGCAGGCCGAGTACAACATCGAGGGCAACCCGCTGCACAACCTGATGGACCTCGTGCGCGAGGTGCGGCCGCACCAGGCCACCTTCGTGCCCGATGCCGAGGGCCAGTTCACGTCGGACCACGGCTGGAACCTGCCGGCCGACGTGGTCACGCTGCGCCCGCTGATCGACGAGTGCCACGCGCTCGGCGTGCGCGTGAGCCTGTTCATGGACCCGCTGCCCGAGGCGATGCGCTTCGCGCGCGAGGCCGGTGCCGACCGCGTCGAGCTCTACACCGAGGCCTACGCGCGCGCGTACGGCACGCCCGATCAGGATGCCGTCCTCGCGCGCTACGTCGCCGCCGGGCAAGCCGCGCTGGCCGCCGGCCTGGGCCTGAACGCCGGCCACGACCTCAACCGCGACAACCTGACGACGCTCCTGCGCGCGGTACCCGGCGTGCTCGAGGTGTCGATCGGCCACGCGCTGATCGCCGACGCCCTCGAGCTCGGCTACGCCGAGACGGTGCGCGACTATCAGCGCTGCATCCAGCGCGCGTTCGACCCGCGCGCATGATCTTCGCCGTCGGTACCGACGTGTGCGACATCCGCCGCATCGCCGCCACCTACGAGCGGCGCGGCGAGCGCTTCGCCGAGCGCGTGCTCGGCCCCGGCGAGCTGCCGGTGTTCCGCGCGCGTCGTGCGCGCTCGGCCGCGCGCGGGCTCGCGTACCTGGCCACGCGCTTCTCGGCCAAGGAGTCGTTCTCGAAGGCGATCGGCCTGGGCATGCACATGCCGATGACGTGGCGCGCCTGCGAGATCCTGAACCACGCGAGCGGCCAGCCGTACATCCGCCTGCACGGCGCGCTGGCGGCGTGGTTCGCCGAGCGGCGCCTGCGTGCGCACGTCAGTCTGAGCGACGAAAGCGACTACGCCGTGAGCTTCGTCGTCGTCGAAACCCTGCCCGAGGATACGCCTTGACCGCCCACGCCCCCGTCGTGCTCGACGTCGCCGGCACCACGCTGAACGCCGACGACCGCCGCCGCCTCGCGCACCCGCTCGTCGGCGGGCTGATCCTGTTCGCGCGCAACTGGGTCGACCGTCGCCAGATCGTCGCGCTGACCGCCGAGTGCAAGGCGATCCGCCCCGACCTGCTGATCTGCGTCGACCACGAGGGCGGGCGCGTGCAGCGATTCCGCAGCGACGGCTTCACGCCGCTGCCGCCGATGCGCCGCCTCGGCGAACTGTGGATGTGCGACGCGATGGCCGCCACCGACGCCGCGACCGCGTGCGGCTTCGTGCTGGCCAGCGAGCTGCGCGCCTGTGGTGTGGACCTGAGCTTCACGCCGGTGCTCGACCTCGACCACGGCCCGAGCGGTGTGATCGGCGATCGCGCGTTCCACCGCGACGCGCGCGTGGTCACGCTGCTCGCCAAGAGCCTGATGCACGGGCTGCTGCTGGCCGGCATGGCGAACTGCGGCAAGCACTTTCCCGGCCACGGCTTCGTCGCCGCCGACAGCCACACCGAGATCCCGGTCGACCGCCGCGCGCTGAAGGTGATCCTCGCCGACGACGCCAAGCCGTACGAATGGCTGTCGACGAGCCTGGCCAGCGTGATGCCGGCGCACGTCGTCTACCCGAAGGTCGACACGCGGCCGGCCGGCTTCTCGGCGCGCTGGCTGCGCGAGATCCTGCGCGGGCGGCTGGGTTTCACCGGCGCCGTCTTCAGCGACGACCTCAGCATGGCCGGCGCGCGTGTCATCGACGGCCGCGAGGTCGACCACACCGAGGCGGCGGCCGCTGCACTGGCGGCCGGCTGCGACCTCGTGCTGCTGTGCAACCAGAGCGTCGATGGCGGCCGCGCGGTCGATGCGCTGCTCGACGGCCTCGAGCGCGCCGCGGCGCGCGGCACCTGGCAGCCGAGCGCGGCGAGCGAATCGCGCCGTCTGGCGCTGCTGCCGCAGACGGTGCCGCTGCCGTGGGACGAGCTGATGCACGCCCCGGCGTACCTGCGCGCGCTCGACCGTCTGCCCTGACCGGCACATTCGCGGGCCTGCGCCGCGCACCGGGAATCCCCGGTTGCCGGCCGGCACGGGGTTGCGACACTGCAGCGCACACCCGCAACCGCAGCGCCCGCCGAGGCGCAGGAGCCCCGCCGCCATGTCACCGTCCGTCAGCCTGCGCGCGCGTCGCGCCACCGTCACGCCCGTCGCGTCGCTGCTCGTGGCCGCGATCACCGCACTGTCGAGCACCGGCGCGGTCGCGACGCCGCCAGGCGCCAAGGCCAAGGGCCTCGACCGCGCGCCGAACATCGCGCCACCGTGGCTCGGCCCAGTCAGCGTGAAGCACTACGACGGCGACAGCGACGACCTGCTGACCGCCGGGCTCGGTGCCCTCGGCCTGCTCACCGGTGCCGGCGTGCCGAACCCGGCCACCGCGCCGTCGCTGTCGGCGGCGGAGCTGCGCCGGCTCGCGATCTACAACAACTACCGCGCGATCCTCGACATCGCGCCGGCCGGCGGCTACCTGTCGCTGTACGGCCCGAACGTCGGCGTCGACGGCGTGCCGACCGCCGGCGACGGCAAGATCGCCGGCACCGAGTACCTCGCCTACGCGAACGCCGGCGGCGGCCGTCGCAACGTCACGATGATGGTGCAGGTGCCGGCGGGTTTCGACGTGCGGCGCCCGTGCATCGTCACCGGCACGTCGAGCGGCTCGCGCGGCGTCTACGGCGCGATCGGGTCGTCGGGCGAGTGGGGCCTCAAGCGCGGCTGCGCCGTCGCCTACACCGACAAGGGCACCGGCAACGGCGTGCACGACCTGCAGGGGCACACCGTCAACCTGATCGACGGCGTGCGCGCCGACGCGGCGGCCGCGGGCAGCGCGTCGAACTTCACCGCCGCGCTGACCGACGCCGAACGCGCCGCGTACAACGCGCGCACGCCGAACCGGCTCGCCGTCAAGCACGCGCACTCGCAGCTCAACCCCGAGGCCGAGTGGGGTGCCGACACGCTGCGCGCGATCGAGTTCGCGTTCTACGTGCTCAACGAGCAGTTCGCGCCCGCGCTGCCGAGCGGCAAGAAGGCGCGGCTGCTGCGGCCCGAAAACACGATCGTCATCGCGTCGAGCGTGTCCAACGGCGCCGGCGCGGCGCTCGCCGCCGCCGAGCTCGACCGCCACGGCCTGATCGACGGCGTCGCGGTCAGCGAGCCGCAGGTGCAGACGGCGGCGCGCTCGCGCGCCGAGCGCGCGATCGTGATCCAGCGCGGCAGCGGCGCGCCGTACACGGCGGGCAGCCGGCCGCTGCTGGACTACTTCACGTACGCGAACCTGTACCAGCCGTGTGCGGCGCTGTCGGCGCGCGCGGCGGCTTCGCTGCAGCCGTTCCCGGCCGCGTTCTTGCCGCTGGCGCAGAACCGCTGCGCGTCGCTGCGCGACCTGGGGTTGCTCGCCGCCGACACGCTCGCCGCGCAGGCCGACGAGGCGCTCGACCGGCTGCTCGCGTACGGCTGGGAGGCCGAGACGATTCCGCTGCACGTGTCGCACTGGCGCTTCGCGACGCCGGCGATCGCCAACACCTACGCCAACACCTACGGCCGCTTCTCGGTCGCCGATCGGCTGTGCGGGCTGAGCTTCGCGTACTTCGACCCCGCCACCGGGCTGCCGATCGCGCCGCCGGCGGCGCTGCAGGGCATCTTCGGCACCGGCAACGGCGTGCCGCCGGGCGCGGGGATCGGCATCATCAACGACCTCAACCCGGACAGCCTCGGCGGGCCGGTGCTCGAGACGCTGTCGTACTCGACCTCGACCGGGCGCTTCGACCTCAACGTCGACGGCGCGCGCTGCCAGCGCGAGCTCGTCGTCGGCAGCGGCCCGGCCGCCGAGCGCGTGCGCAAGGGCATCGCGCAGGTGCAGCAGCGCGGCCGCCTGAACGGCAAGCCGACGATCATCGTGCACGGCCGCGCCGACACGCTGGTGCCGGTGAATTTCAGCTCGCGGCCGTACGCGGCGCAGAGCTGGCTCGCCGACGGCGCGGCGAGTCGGCTGAGCTACATCGAGGTCACGAACGCGCAGCACTTCGACGCGTTCCTGCCGTTCCCCGACTACGCGGCGCGCTACGTGCCGCTGCACGTCTACTTCAACCGCGCGCTCGACGCGATGTGGGCGCACCTCGCCGAAGGCGCGCCGCTGCCGCCGTCGCAGGTCGTGCGCACGACGCCGCGCGGCGACGCGGCAGTGCCGATCACCGCGGCGAACGTGCCACCGTGGTCGGCAGCACCCGCTGCCGGCGACCGCATCACGTTCGACGGGCGCACGATGCGCATCCCCGACTGAACGGGGCGCCCGCCGCCGCAGCGCGGCGGGCCGCCGCGCGCCTCAGTGCCGCGTGCCGATCTCGAACGGCAGCTTCATCTGCGACAGGTCGCGCCGCGTCTCGACCAGCACCAGCGGGCCCTCGTCGGCGACGACGATCGGCTTGCGCTCGCGCGGCACGCGGATCGGCTGCGGCTCGTTGGCGATCGCTTCCTGGGCCGCGCGCGCCTTGTCGGCGTCGGTGTGGACCCACTCGAGCCCGGCGGCTTGCGCCACGGCGACCAGTTCGGCCGCCGGCAGCACGTAGGGCTCGACGCGCGCGACGGGCGCCGGCGTCACGATGGGTGCCGGCGCCGCCACCGCGGGCGCCGGCACCGGCGCCTCTGCGGCTGGGCCTTCGGCGACCTCGTCGAGCGCGGCGGCCAGTGCCTGCGGTTCGGCGGCCTCGCCTTCGACGGCGTCGCTGTCGATCACGTCGCTTTCGGCCAGCGCGGTCTCGCCTTCGGCACGCTCGCGGCGCGGGCGGCGACGGCGGCGGCGGCCGCGCCGCTCGGCCTCGCCGGCAGCGGCGTCGGCCACGACTTCTTCGGTCAGGCCGGCGGCACTGACCTCGGCGGGCATGTCGGCCGTCGGGGCCGCCTCGGCGACGGCGGCCGGCGGCAGCGTCTCGGCCGGTTCGGCTGCGTCGAACTCGGCGCCGCCCTCGGCCACGCGTTCGCCGGCGCCGCCGTTGCGCGCGGTGTCGCGGCCGCGCCCGCCGCGGCGTCCGCGGCGGCGGCGACCTTCACGCGCTTCACCGTTGCCGGCGTCGCCGCCGGGCTGCGTGTCGGCGAAGGCGGTGGCCAGCTCGGCCTCGGTCAGCGAGACCTCGGCGGCGCTGCGCTCGGGGCGCGCGGCGCGGTCGGGGCGCGCGGCGCGGTCGGTGTCGGCCGCCGCCGGTTTCGCGGCCTCGGCGGCGCGGG